>JADGRS010000194.1 GCA_017880705.1 Burkholderiales bacterium | reverse complement strand
GGCTGATCGATGCCGCCATCCAGGCGCCAAGCGCCGTGAACCAGCAGCCGTGGACCTTCACCGTCGTGCGCGACCAGGCCGTGCTCGACCGGATCTCGCGCGAGGCGAAGGCCCACATGCTCGCGACGATGCCGCCGGGCGCGCGATCCGATCACTTCCGGCCGCGGCTCTCCGATCCCGCCTTCCACATCTTCTATCACGCGCCGGTGCTGATCGTGGTCTCGGCAGTCTCGGAAGGTCCGTGGATCGTGGAGGACTGCGCGCTCGCGGCGCAGAACCTGATGCTGGCCGCGTGCGCGTCCGGGCTCGGCACTTGCTGGATCGGCTTCGCCCAAGGGTTCCTCAACACGCCGGAAGGCAAGGCCGCGCTCGGGCTTCCCGCCGGATGGGTGTGCGTGGCGCCGATCATCGTCGGACATCCGAAGAGCGCGATACCGCCTGTGCCTCGCAAGGAGCCGGAGGTTCGCTGGGTCGGCTGACCCGGCGTGCGCGGAAACGTCGAATCGCGGATCAGGCCGGCGGGTATCCCACCGTCTGCGCGAAGGTGACGAACTGCCCGTCTTCGAGCCTCATGGCCCGGCCCAGCTTCGCCGTGTCCACGGCGCCGCGGAATACGGTGGCGAGACCTTCGGACGCGCAGTAGAGATACACGTTTTGCCCGGCGAACGCGGCATCGACCGATCCGTACAAGCGCCGCTCCTCGGAGGCGATGTCCGTCATCCGCTCGCCGTGCACCACGTACACGAGGTTCAGCGGCGCGGCGCCGACGAAGTCCTGCTGGCCCGTCTGCGCGCGGATGTCGCCGGCGAGATGCGGGATCAACGCATGCGCCTTCGGGTCGTACAGCCACACGCCGTCGGCCATCGCCGCATAGACGTCCACCACCATGATGTGGCGCCAGTAAGGCGCGGTGCGATCGCCGCTCGGGCGGTTGACGCCGTAGGCCGCCCACAACACCTCGGAGAGCACCTGGGGCGGCAGCGCTCGCGGCGAAAACTCGCGGGTCGAGCGGCGCAACTGAAGCGATTGCATGAGCGGCTTGCCCGCGTCCTTTCGCGGCGCGGGGAGCGCTCTCGTCGTCTGCGCAAGAGCAACACCCGGCATGGCCGCCAGCGCTGCGCCGGCAAGCAATGTGGCATTCGCTTCTCTTCGTGTCATGGTCCTGCCTCCTTCGTCAACGGGCGTGGCTTTCCTGCTCATGCGGTTCTCGCCGTGTCGAGGATCGCCCTTCTCACGAGCGCCTCGAAGACCGGCACCTTGTAGGCATTCTTGCCGAGGGGCGCGGCGCCGGCGATCGCCGCGACTGCCGCGCCGCGGGCGGCGTCCTCCGAGATGCGCTTGCCCACGAGCGCGGCCTCCGCGCCCTTCGCCCGATACGGGACGGGTGCCGCGGCGCCGAGGACCACCGAGGCGCGCCGGCAGACGCCATTCGGTTCCACCTCGATCACCACCGCCACGTCGGCGATCGGCCAATCGAAGGATTCCAGCTCGCCCTGCCTCAGGTGCGCGGAGCGCATGCCGGGCCTCGCCGGCGGCAGCACCACGGCGGTGAGGATCTCGCCCGACTTGAGATCGTTCTCGCGCGAGAGGTCCTGACTGGGCCCGAGGAAGAACTTCTCGAGCGCGACGACGCGCGTGCCTCGTTTCGCGGCGAAGAGCTCGACACTCGCGTTGAACGCGACCAGGGCCGTCGCGGCGGTCGAGGGATGCACGATGGCGCAGCCGTCATGGCCGAAGATCGCGTGATGCTGGTTCTCGCCGGCAAAGGCGAAACAGGTCGTCCCGCCCTTGCGCGCGCAGTGATGATGCAGCGAGCGGAAATACCAGCAACGCGGCCGCTGGAGGAGGTTGCCGCCGATCGTCGCCACGTGCCGGATCTGCGGGCTCGCGGAGCGTCCCGCGGCATCCGCGAGTGCGGCGTGGCGCGCGCGCACCGCCGGGTCCGCGGCGAGCTGCGCGAGCGTCACCATCGAGCCGATGCGTAGCGTGCCGTCGGGCTCTTCGCTGATTCGCGCGAGCTCGGGGATGTCGCGCAAGTTCACGATGCGTCCCGGCTCGAGCAAGCCCTCCTTCATCAGGTCGAGCAGGTCGATGCCGCCCGCCTTCAGGACCACGGCGTCGGTCGCGGGCCGGCCGCCCTTCGTGCGCATCGCATCGGCGACGGTGACCGATCTCGCCTGCGCCGCCGCGGGCACGTCGGCTGCGGAAATCAATTCGAAGCGCTTCATGGGAGCGCGCTCCCCGCCGGCATGCGGCCGAGCGCGGCGAGGATCGTCGACGGAGTCATCGGCAAGCGGTGAACGCGAACGCCGATCGCGTTGTACACCGCGTTGGCGATCGCAGGCGCGGTGGCGATGTTCGAGGGCTCCGCGATGCCGTAGGCGTCGGTGGCGCTCGTGCCCTGGTAATTCTCGAGAAGCACCATCTCGATCTCGGGCGTTTCGCGCGACCGCGCGATCTTGTAGTGCTCGAGATCGGCGTTGAGCACGTGCCCCGTGTGCCGGTCGAGGATGCGCTCTTCGTAGAGCGCGTACGACACGCCCATCAGCACGCCGCCGTGCACCTGGCTTTCGATCTGGCGCGGATTCATCGGACGCCCGCAGTCCTGCGCCGCCACGATCCGCTCCACGCGCACGATGCCGGTCTCGACGTCGACCGCGACTTGCGCGAACTGCACGCCGCCGAGCGCGCTCTTCGCCGAGGCCATGTCGCCCATCTTGCGGCCGAAGCCGCCATAGTCGTCCGAGCGGCTCGCCACCGCGCCGATGCTTTCGGTGCGCAGATGCGCGGCCGCTTCGCGGAAGGAGACGCTGCGCGCATTGTCGGCGGTGGCGATGCGACCGGCGCGCGCGACGAGACTCTCGGGCGCCGCGTCCAGCGCGGGGGCGACCGCGTCGAAGAGCTTGCGCAGCGCGCGGTGCGCGGCGTTGCGCGCGGGCGGCGTGATCGACGCCGTGGTGAGGCTTCCGTACGACGGGGGCCCGGCGGGGAAATCGGTGTCGCCGATGCGGATCGCGATCTCCTCGGGCCGCAGCCCCAGCTCCTCGGCGACGACCTGCGCGAGCACCGTGCCGATGCCCGTGCCGATGTCCTGGACGCTGGAGAGGAGCTCGACGGAGCCATCGCGCAGGATGCGCACCTCGCACGAGGCGTTCGTGTGCACGTTGGCGCCCCAATAGGATTGCGCCATGCCGATGCCGCGCTTGACCGGACCGGAATCGAATCCGGGCGCGCGCCGCCGGCTCCAGCCGAAGCGCTCGGCGCCTGCGCGCCTTTCCTCTCGGCGCACCGCGCTCGGATCGATGCGGTCGCGCAGCGCGAGCGGATCCATGGAGAGCTTCTCGGCCAATTCGTCGATCATCTGCTCGAGCGCATAGGCGCCCTGCACGTTGCCCGGCGCCCGCATGGCGCTGGCCGGGCCCGCGTTGATGAATACGTCGGATTGCGCGATCGCGAAATTCGCGCAGTCATAGATCGACTGGGCAAAGTTTCCGACGCCCGCGCCCAGCGTCACTCCCGCGGTCCCATAGGTGTCGAGGGCGATGGCCGTGAGCGTTCCGTCGCGGCGCGCGCCGACGCGCAAGCGTTGCACCGTGGCCGGGCGGTTGCCGCTGTCGAGATGCTCCTCGCGGCGATCGAGCACGAGCCGCACCGGCGCGCGCGCCTCGCGCGACAGGGCCACCGCCGCGCGCACGTAGTTGCCGGCGCCCGACTTGGAGCCGAAGCCGCCTCCCATCGCGTCGACCACGACGCGCACGGCGCTCAGCGGCAATCCGAAGGCATGCGCAAGCTCGCTGCGCACGCCGGCCGTGTACTGCGTCGACATGTACACGGTAAGTCCATCGGCTCGCCAATCCGCGACGACGGCGTGGGTCTCGAGGCAGCAGTGGGTCTGTACCTGGGTGCGAAATTCCCCCTCGACGACCACGTCGGCCTGCGCGAGGCCCGCGATGGCGTCGCCCCGCGAGCCCGAGGTGTTGGGCCCGCGCACATTGCCGCGTTGCGCAATCCCCGCGGCGGCGGCCATGCCATCCGTGAAGCCGCCCCCGCGCACCCGCCCGTCGAACACCTGCGGCGCGCCGTCGACGCGCGCGGTCTCGAGGTCCGTCACGAAGGGCAGGGGTTCGTACTCGGCGCGAACGAGGCGCAATGCCTCCTGCGCCGCCTCCGGCGTGGCGGCGGCCACTCCGGCCACGATGTCGCCGACATAGAGGACGCGTCGCGTCGAAGGAGGCTTTCCTTCCGCCGCCGTCTCCACCGCCCGCCCCACCGTCTCGTTGATCGGCAGCGCGGCGCGAACCCCCGGGTGGAGCCGCGCCATCGAGAGATCGAGCGAAGCCAGGCGCGCGTGGGGGTAAGGCGATCGCGCGAGGCGCGCGTGCAACATGCCGGGCAGCTTCACGTCGACCGTGAAGCGCGCCGCGCCGGTCACCTTCGCACGGCCGTTGATCCGCGCCACCGACTTTCCGATCCACGCGAGATCGGCGTTCGGCGCCAGCGGCGGCGCCTCTCCGGCGGGCACGTTACGCTCCACCTCGCCCAGCGCCGCGGGGTCGATGCCCGAGGGGTACTTGCGAAGTTGCGGGTCTTCGCGCGCCATCTTCAGCCTCCGGCCTTGGCGGCGTCGAGCGTCGCGGCGATCACGTGAGGGTAGGTGCCGCAGCGGCAAAGGTGGCCGCTGATCGCGGCCTTCACGTCGTCCCGTGAGGGATCGCGGGTGGTCGCGAGAAGCGCCGCGCAGCTCATCACGAGGCCCGGCGTGCAGAATCCGCACTGGATGGCGTCGTGCGCGATGAAGGCGGACTGCACGGGATGGAGAGTGTCACCGGTGGCGAGCCCCTCGATCGTGACGATCTTTCGCTCGCCCACGTCCACGGCGAGCATCATGCAGGAGGCCACGGGAACGCGATCGACCCAGACGGTGCACGCGGAACACGCGCCGCGGTCGCAGCCGATCTTCGTTCCGGTGAGATCGAGCGGGCCGCGCAGGACTTCGGCGAGCGTCGCTTGCGGCTCGAACGCGACCGCGCGCCGCACGCCGTTCACGTCGAATGTGGCCGATAGGGGGCCCGGGACGGCGCCGATCGTCGCCGGCGGGCTCGCCGCCGCACGCGCCGCGGTCCCCGGGACTGCGGCGCCGGTGAGGGCCGCGCCCGTTCCCTTGAGAAAATCGCGCCGCGTGATTGCGTCTGCCATGGTGCCTTTCGCCGCGCGCCTGCCGAAGCGCGTTATCGAACGTAGCCCCTGCGCCGCGACGCGTCTTGATCTGGATCATTCGCGCGCCACAAGCGGCAGCGGACGGCCGCCAACGCTCCCGCCCGGCGCCTCATCCGGGAGCCAGGCTTGACGCGATCGCCTAGGCGGCGGCGCGCGGGCCGTCGAACTCGGCGATTTCCCTGTGGATCTCCGTCTTCATCAGCGCCGAGGCGCTCGCGAGCTCCGCGGCGAGCCCGTCGACGATGTCGTCGATCGCGACGACTCCCGCGGGATCGCCGCGCTCCGTCGTCACGAGCAGGCGGCGCACGCCCGCCCCGCGCATCCGCTCGAGCGCCTCGAGGATGTCCGCCCCCTCGGGGACCGAGGCGACCACGGGCGTCATCACCTTCTCGACGGCCACCTTCGCGGCGTCGAGGCCATCGGCCATCGCGAGGAGGACCAGGTCGCGGTCCGTGACGATGCCGACGAGCTCGGCCCGTCCCTCGGATTTCTCGAATACGAGGAGCGATCCGACGTGGAAGCGGCGCATGGCCGCCGCCGCTTCCTGGAGCGTGTCCCCACGGGAAATCCCGATCGCGTTACGCGTATAGATCCGGTCGACTTTCATGGAATCCTCCTTTCAGGGATGTTGCGCCGCCGCCCGCGCGCTCCGTTGATCGCCGTCAATCCCGGCGCGGGCGCGGGGATTAGGGTGGCATCGAGGGTCGCCGCGATGGCGAGCCGCTGCAGGAACACTCCATGGACGACAAGCCGCTTCCCCGCATCGTGGCGACGCGATTCACGCGGCGCTTCTCCGAGATCACCGCGAACGACGTCGCGCTCGTCGGCGGCAAGAACGCGGCGCTCGGAGAGATGTACCGCGAGCTGCGCCCGCTCGGCATCCCCGTGCCCAACGGATTCGCGGTCACCGCCGAGGCGTACCGCGAGGTGCTCGCGCGCTGCGGCGCGTGGGAGGCGCTGCGCGAGGCGCTCGCCGGGCTCAGGCCCGACGACGTCGCCGATCTCTCGGCTCGCGCCGCGCGCGCCCGGGAGATCGTCTCCTCCGCGGAGCTTCCTCCCGAGATCGTCGCGGAGATTCTCGACGGCTACAGCGCGCTGCGCGCCGAGTATGGCCCGGGCGTGACGCTCGCCGTG
>JADGRS010000011.1 GCA_017880705.1 Burkholderiales bacterium | reverse complement strand
TCGTAGGCCGAGGTGTCGGCGAGGAATGAAAGCTGGTGCAGCTCGCGAAAGATGAATGCGATCCGATGTCCCCGCGCATGCAGAAGGCGTGCGAGCGCGTTGCAGGCCATCGCGTGCCCGAGCTCGGCGCCGAGCTCCCATGCGAAGGCGACGCGCGCCATCGCTTACGCCGACGCCACGGCGGCGATTCGCTCCGCCGCGCGCTTCGCCGCCGCCGCGAACGAGTGGCCGCGATGCGCCTGGGCATGGCGCGCCGCCGCTTCCACGAAGCCTGGACGCTCGAGCAGCGACGCGAACCACTCGGCGAAATCCGGCGCTGCTTCCTCGGGGGAGACCATCGCGGCGCCGCCTCCGTCCACGATGCGCTTGGCGATCAGGAACTGCTCGAGCTGAAGGGGCAGCAGAGCCATCGCAACCCCCGCGGCGAGCGCCCGCGCGGCGAGGCCTGGCCCCGCATGCGAGACGCACAGGGACATCCCGGGAAGCAACGGGTCGAGGTTTACCGCATCGCACAGCACGCGCATCCGGGGAGTCGACGCGGCACGCGCTCGATCGGGCGCGAGGCCCGGCGCGGCGACCAGCACCTCGGCGTCGAGCTTGCGAAGACCCGAAAGCACTGCTTCGAAGCGGGGATCGCGCGGCTTGAGGTACGCGAACACGCGCTTCCCGCGGGACGCATCGCGCCAGCGCAGGTCGAGTCCCGAGGTGGCGTCACCTTGCGGTCCGACGTACTCGACGCCTTCGCGCGGGCCGAACGGATCGATCTCGGGAAACGTGCACAGGAGCTGCGCCTGCGCCTCGAAGAGCTCGAACGCCCGCCGCGGCTCGGGTTCGGCCACGGCGCCGAGCGAGGCACGCACGGATTCGAGAAGACGCTCATCGAGCGCGTGAAGGACGCCCGGGCCGATCGTGGCCCAGGGGCGCAGCGCGGGAAGGGGGTCCTGCGGGACGGGGAGCGAGAAGCCGGTTCCCACGGTGACGCGGCGAATCCCCGCGTGGCGCGCCGCGATGAGCGCGGTTGGCGCATAGTCCGCGACGACGACATCGGGCGCGATCAGGTCGTAGAAGGAGCGCCACGCTCGCAGCGCCCCCGCAAGCCCGCGCCGGTCCTCGAAGCCGAGGTTCAGCAGGACGTCGGAGAAGTTGACCGGCGAAGGGTTCACCATCCGCGGCGCGCGCAGCAACGGCGCGATGAACGATTCCAATCCCTCGGTCCGTGCGATCTCGAGGTACCCGCTGTCGCGAAAGGCGACGGCCACCTCGTGTCCCATCGTGCGCAGCTCGATTGCGATGGGAACCAGGCGGCGCACGTGTCCCAGGTCCCCGCCGAACTCCCAGGCGCACAGGACGCGCGCCATCCCGCGTCAGCGCGAAGGCGCGAGGGGCGCGGCGTCGCGGCCGCGCCTCCCCGTCACGGCGCGCAGCCGAATCGCGTGCCGAACCGGCTGCTGGCGCTGCTGAACGGACGGCACCCCGTGCCCGCAAGACTGACGACGTTCGGGCTTTGCGCGGAGTTGCTGTTGACAAGCAGATTTCCGAATCGCGGACCGAATCCGGCCGGCCTGAAGCTCACATCGGCGAAGCACGTCGACGTGGGCGCGAGCGTGAGACCGCAGCTCGTGGTCACGAGGAAATCCGTCGTGCTCACTCCCGGAGGCGATAGCACCGCGGGTGCGTTGCCCACGTTGCTGATGATCACGCGCTGCGGACTCGTCGCGAATCCGAGGAGGCTATCGCCGAACCCGATCGATACCGCGCTCACGCGGATATCCGGCGCAGCCACCGCCACGGTGTGCGCCGCGAGCGGGATGGTCCGGGACCCGCCGACGGCGTTGCTCACCACGACCAGCGTTCCGGAGTAATCCCCGAGGTCCGAAGCCGAAAAGTCGAGCGTCACGTCGCACGAGTCTCCCGGCTGCATGTTCAAGGAGCATCCATTCGTGAGGACAAAGGGCCCGGTCACCGAAATATTGGTGAGCGAGAGCACCGCATTGCCGTTGTTGTGCAATGTGACGGTTCGGCGAATGGCAGGCGTGCCGGCAGTGTACGCATCGAAGTCGATTGCGGTCGGGAGGTCGAGCACCGCCTGGATGACTCCGGTGCCCGACAGCACCGAGGTCGCCACCGGCGCGATCGCCTTGCGCGCGACCTTGCTCGAAAGTTCCGAAGAGATGGGAATGGCGGCGATGGACAGGGCGCCGGTGATCGGCCCGAGGTCCGTGGGCGCGAAGGAAACATTCGCCTCGCAGGTTGTGAACGGCGCGAGGCTCGTACCGCAAGTCGTGTCGTTGAGGACGAAGCTGGAGGTCACGGTGGCCGGTCCGATGCTGACCGCGCTCGCACCGGGGTTGAAGATCAGGAATCGGTGCGGCGGGCCGCTGGTTCCGAACAGTGTCGACCCGAAGTCGAACGCGCTCGGGAGGACCACCACAGGCGGAGGCGTGACGCCGCTGCCGGTGATGGTGATCGTGCGCGAGGGCGAGCCAGCCGCGGCGTTGTCGCAGATCGCGATCGTCGTCGAGTAATTCGTGATCGCCGTGGGATGGAAGGTCACCTGGATCTGGCACGCGGATCCGGGGCCGGATAGGTCGAAGGTGTGCGGCGCGCAGTGGTTGATGCACGTGAAGGCCCCGCCGTAACAGATCGTTTGCTCGGACGTGCAGCTGCTGTCGTTGATGGCATTGATGGTGTACGGGGCGCTGCCGTTCGAGGTGATCGTGATCGTAGTCTGGGGACTATCGGTGTTGACCGCGACGGGCCCGAAATTGAGGTCCGTCGGGGGAGCAATCGAAACGGACGGGACGAGCGCGACGTTGGCGACCGGGTACGAGAACTCGGAGGTTTCCAGGGGTGTTTCGGAATCCTGCATTCGCGTCGCGAGCAGGGAGAAATGATCGGCCGTGACGCCTGACACCACGACGCTTCCGGCCATGGGCCCCGGGCTCACGACGTTGAAAGTGGGACCTGTCGAACCGACGAGAGCATCCCCGCCCGGCACGGCCGAGGAGGCGTTCGAGTAGACATCGATCCGGTACAGGCCCGGCAGAGTGTCCAGCGTGAACGACACCGTGGTCTGGCCGGCAGGGGAGTTGCGTGTCGCCACGACGTTGTCGGGATAATTCTGCCCGTCGTTCGGACCTTCGCTGTCGCCATCCCCCGTGTCGTTGTGGAGCGTCCCACCGGGGAAGCCGAGGTTGATGTTCTTCGCCACAGGGCTGCCGCCATTTCCGTAAATGAGGTAGCCGGTGATCGCGTTGTTGACGCCCGACGTGATGTTGACCCCATACCCGCCGTTGCTGAAGATCTTGTTGTCGGGAATGTCGCCGGTGCCGACGATGCTGTTGTTGGATGAGCCGGAGATGTTGATGCCGTCGCTGCCGTTGAATCCGATGAAATTGCCCGGCATGGATACGCCGGTGGTAGCGACGGTAGTATGAGTCACGTCGCCGCCGATGGGACAACCGGACGACGTGAGCAACACACCGTAGGCGGTGTTGCCGAGCAGGGTGCCGTCGTCCTTAACGCCGATCTTGTTGCCGGAGATGGTCGTCGTCCCGACTGCGCCGCCCAGGATGATTCCGCTGCCGGAATTTCCCGAGATCGTGTTGCCGCTCACTTCGAGGTCGGCGCCACAGCTTGCGATAATGCCTGCGACACCGTTCCCCAGGCCGCCCGCGCCGGAGCCGTTCGTGCCGATATGGTTGTTTCTGATGTGGATGCCACTGAAGTCGATCACGTCGATGCCGCCGGTCGAGTTCCCCGAGATGGTGTTGTCGTGAATGACCGTGTGGATCGAGGTGGCGCCGGAGCTGTTGCCGATCACGATGCCTATGAGGTTCGGCAGGGTCGCTGAGTCGTCGAGAGTCGTGCCGATGTGGTTGCCGGAGATGGTCGAGCCCTGGTCCGCCACGATGAGGATGCCTGCCGCGGTGTTGCCTCCGATCACGTTGCCCGACACTGTCGCGACGGAACCTTGGAGAAAAAGGCCCGTGGTGTTCGCTTGCAACACGGAGTTCGTGACGGAGATGGGGGAGTAGCCGTCGTTTCTCAGCCCTGTTTGATTGCCGTGCAGGAAGTTGTAGTCGGAATTGATGTTGCCGCAGAGCGCCGCGCCGTACGTGAATCCGTCGACCGTGAGGTTTTCCACGAGGACGGCGGCGTTGCTCGTGTCGGACGCCAGCCCGTTGACGGTACCGATCGGATTCGAGGTGGTAATCTCCGCGTTCGTGCCGTCGAGGAGCATCCCACTGATGGTGAGGCCGTCGCAGTGGATCGTGGGTAGCGGGCTTGCGGCGTTCGAGACGAACGGACCGTTCGCATTGAAAGTGATGCTATCCGCGCCCGAGCAATTGACCAGCGTGCCTGACTCGTCGGTCGAATTGAAGTAGGTGATTGCCCCGCGCAACGAGAAGTGGTGGGTCTCCGTGTCGATGAAGAGTGCGTCGGAGGGGTCATTTACCGCGATGTTGGTGGCACCTGCGTTGGGCGCAAGAGCCAACCCCAATGCGGCGACCAGGGGCGTATAGCGGAAATCGGAAATGGAATGGCGTCGACGCTGCGTGCGCATGCGATTCTCCCTGCAATGCCTATTTTGAAATCGGGGAAGCGAGGGCTGTGCCACCCATAGGCTAGCGACACCCCCCGGGGGCGTCAACGTAATATTCCGCACTTTCCGGGGGTCGGAAACTCCGCGGAGTATCTCATTTGTGAGGCCTTGGCGCGGGCGCACCGATGCGAAGCGTCAGTGAGTGCCGAATCGCGGCACCTCAAAGGACGACGAGGTTGTCCCGGTGGATGAGCTCCGGCTCGGCCACGTACCCGAGCGCGGCCTCGATCTCCGAGGTCGGTTTGCGCAGGATCCTCGCCGTCTCGGCCGAGCCGTAGTTGACGAGCCCCCGGGCGATCTCGCGGCCGTCGGGCCCGGCGATGCTCACCACTTCGCCGCGCTCGAAGCTGCCTTCGACCGCGGTGGCGCCGATCGCGAGCAGGCTCTTGCCGTCAGTGAGCACCGCCTTCGCGGCGCCCGCGTCGAGCGTGATCCGGCCCGAAGGCTTGAGATGATCCGCAAGCCATTGCTTTCGCGCTGCGACCGGCGCGGTGTCGGCGACGAGAAGGGTGCTCGTGGCGGATCCGTCGAGGAGCTTCAGGAGGACGTCGGGTTCGCGCCCCCACGCGATCGCGGTATGGGCGCCGCTCCGCGCGGCGCGCTTGGCGGCGAGGACTTTCGTGAGCATCCCCCCGCTTCCCAGGTGCGATCCCGCGCCGCCCGCCATCGCTTCGAGCGCGGGATCTCCGGCCTGGCCCCGCGCGATGAGGCGGGCGTCCGGATCCTTGCGCGGATCCGCGGAGAAGAGGCCCTTCTGGTCCGTGAGGATCACGAGAGCGTCGGCCTCGATGAGGTTCGTCACGAGGGCGCCCAGGGTGTCGTTGTCGCCGAAGCGGATCTCGTCGACGACCACCGTGTCGTTCTCGTTGATGATCGGAACCACTCCGAGCGTGACGAGGCTCTTCAGCGTCGTTCTCGCGTTGAGGTAGCGGCGCCGGTCGCCGAGATCCTCGTGGGTGAGGAGCACCTGCGCGGTGTGCAGCCCGACCTCCGAGAAGCACGACTCCCAGATCTGCACGAGGCCCATCTGGCCCACGGCGGCGGCGGCCTGGAGCTCGTGGACGGCGCGCGGGCGCCGCGTCCAGCCGAGGCGCTTCATGCCCTCGGCGATCGCGCCCGAGGACACCACCAGCACCTCGATGCCGCGGCCGCGCAGCTTCGCGACCTGGCGCACCCAGTCGGCGATCGCCT
Source organism: Burkholderiales bacterium (assembly GCA_017880705.1). Classification (GTDB taxonomy): domain Bacteria; phylum Pseudomonadota; class Gammaproteobacteria; order Burkholderiales; family Usitatibacteraceae; genus Usitatibacter. The sequence continues at coordinate 14,046 of JADGRS010000011.1, read as the reverse complement.
CGCGATCGAGGCCCGCGCCCGCATTGGTGAGAAGGCTCGAGCCGATCTTCACCACGATGCGGCGGGCCGTCGCGAGCGGCGTCGCGCTCACGGCGCTTCGTCCTCGTCGAGCCTCGCACCCGGGGTCTTGCGGCGTTGCGCCTCGAGGAATTCCATCACAGCGAAGGTGAGGTCGCGCGTTCCCGCCCCATTGATGGCGGCGACCAGGAACCAGGGCTGGGTCCAGCGCAGTTTCTTCACGATGGCCGCGGCGCGCTTCTTCGCTTCGGCGGGATCGAGGAGATCGGCCTTGTTCATCACCAGCCAGCGCGGCTTCTTCATGAGGCCCGGGTCGTATTTCTTCAGCTCGGCGGCGATCGCCTTCACTTCCTTCGCGGGATCGGTTGCGGCGTCGAACGGCGCGATGTCCACGAGGTGCAGGAGGATCTTGGTGCGCTGGAGATGGCGCAGGAACTGGTGCCCGAGGCCCGCGCCCTCCGCGGCGCCCTCGATCAACCCCGGGATGTCCGCCATCACGAACGAGCGGCGCTCGTCGACGCGCACCACGCCCAGGTTCGGCGCGAGGGTCGTGAACGGATAATCCGCGACCTTGGGGCGCGCCGCCGAGACCGCGCGAATGAGGGTCGACTTGCCCGCGTTCGGCATGCCGAGAAGGCCCACGTCGGCGAGCACGCGCAATTCCATCTCGAGCTTGCGATGCTCGCCTTCTTCGCCACGCGTGAACTGGCGCGGCGCGCGATTCACACTCGTCTTGAAGTGGAGGTTGCCGATGCCGCCCTTGCCGCCCTTGACGAGGAGCGCCTTGTCTCCGTCCGCGGCGAGGTCGGCGATGACGGTGCCGCTTTCGGCATCCTTGATGACGGTGCCCACCGGCATGCGTAGCACGATGTCCTCGGCGCCCTTGCCGTACTGGTCGCGTCCGCGCCCGTCCTCGCCGCCCTTCGCGCGAAAGATGCGCGTGTAGCGGAAATCAATGAGGGTGTTGAGGTTGGAGTCCGCGACCGCGAAGATGCTGCCGCCGCGGCCGCCGTCGCCGCCGTCGGGGCCGCCGCGAGGGACGAACTTCTCGCGGCGGAACGATGCCGAGCCGTCGCCGCCCTTGCCGGCGACCACCTCGATCTTCGCTTCGTCGAAGAATTTCATGGACGCGCGCCCGCCTCGCGCGACGCCGCCCGCGTCGCGGCGTCCACGATCGCCCAGATGCGCTCGACCCAATCGAGGTGCTCGGGCTTCATGAGGACCGAGCGAAGGCACGTGACCGTCGGCCGATCGCGCGTCATCGCGCCGGCATCGGCCGCGAAGAATTCCATCGGCAGGTCGGCGAGGGCGAGGTGGAGATTCCTGTGCGCGGCCTCGTCGAAGATGCGGCGAGAGAGCGCCGACGCTTCGCCGGCGCTCGCGGCGCGAGGCGCCCAGACGACGATGTCGAGCTCGGGCGCGAACGCCGTCATGAAGCGCGCGTCCGCGCGGATCCTCTCGAAGAGGGCCAGCGCGGCGGCGCGCGAGCGCTCGAGCATCGACGCGAACTCGCCGCCTTTCTCGAGCGGCAGCAGCCGCTGCGTGGCCCAGAGCCCGACCGCGGAGGCGCCCGGGCGCGAGCACTCCAGGCTGATCTCGCCGAGATGCAGCTCGCTCGAGCTGAAGTAGGTGTACGGCGAGTCGTGCTTGTAGAAGCGTCCCACCGACGGATCCTTGAAGAGCACGCAGCCGCATCCGTAGGGCTGCAGCCCGTGCTTGTGCGGATCCACCACGATCGAATCGACCTCGGCGATGCGGTCGAATGCGAGACGGGCGTTCTCGGCGAGATTTCCGGCGAGGATGAAGTAGCCCCCGTAAGCGGCGTCCGCGTGCAGCCGGAACCCGTAGCGTTCGCGAAGCTCGAGGATGCGCGGGAGGGGATCCACCGAGCCGACGGCGGTCGTGCCGAGCGTCGCGACGACGGTGCCCACGTTGCCCGCGGCGAGAATCCGCTCGAGCGCGGCGATGTCCATGCGCCCCGCGCCGTCGCAGGCGACGGATTCGAAATCGATCGCCAGGACCGCGCTCAGGCGCCGATGCGTGTAGTGCGCCTGCTGCGAGGCGACGACCTTCGTGCCGGGACGCAGCTCGCGCGCGATCCACAACGCCTCGAGGTTCGCCATCGTCCCGCCGCTGCACAGGTGGCCGAGGTGGCTGTCCCAGCCGAACATGCGCGCGATCGCGGCGACGGCTTCCTTCTCCATCTGCGAGCTCGCGCGCCCGCCGTCGAGCGCGTGGTTGTTGGGATTGATCCACGCGGCGAGCGCGCTCGCCACGCGCGCCATCGGATGCGGCGGCTTCAGCATCTGGCCCGCGTAGAGCGGATGGAAGTAGGGGAAGTTGTCGTGGAGGCGCTCGGCCACTTCGCCAAGCACGCGAGCCATCGCCTCGGCATCGCCGTGCGCGCCGGCGGCCGGCAAGGAAGCGAAGCCGCTCGCGAGCGTGCCCAGCGCATCGTCGAGAATGCGCAGCGAGTCCGTTTCCAGCACCGAGCCCTTCATCGGCCGCCTCCCACGCGCGCGTGTTTCGGAAAAGAAAAAAGCCCCGTGCGAAGACGGGGCTCTTTCGTGCAGCGGAAAAGAGCCGTCAGGCCTGCTTCGGTTGGAGCGAAGCAGGCTCGATCGACACGGTCGACCTGCTCTTCGGGCCGTGCTCGGAGTACTTCACCTTGCCCGTCTTCATCGCGAAGAGCGTGTGATCCTTGCCGATGCCCACGTGGGCGCCCGGGTGGAACGTCGTGCCGCGCTGGCGAACGAGGATCGAGCCCGCGTTCACCAGCTCGCCGCCGTATGCCTTGAGGCCGAGGCGCTTCGACTCGGAATCGCGGCCGTTGCGGGAAGACCCGCCTGCTTTCTTGTGTGCCATTGCTGTGTCCTTGAACTCGAGCTCAGGCGATCGCGTCCACACGGATTTCCGTGTAGTTCTGGCGATGGCCCTGCGTCTTCTGGTAGTGCTTGCGGCGACGCAGCTTGAAGATCTTTATCTTCACGCCGCGCCCGTGAGCGATGACGGTGGCGGAGACTGTCGCTCCGGACACCAGGGGATTACCGAGCTTCACGGCGTCGCCGTCCGCGACCATCAAGACCTGATCGAGGACAATCTGAGCGCCAACGTCTGCCGGTATCTGTTCTATTTTGATTTTTTCGCCGGGGGCAACGCGGTACTGCTTGCCGCCGGTTTTTATGACCGCGTACATTGTGGACTCCATTGCGTGGAAACGTGTCTCCCTCAGCCTTCTATCGACCGATGGCAGAGAGAACTCGCTATAATACGCGAAATCTCCCATAAGGTCAAAGACTTGTCCCTGCGTCATCCGCTGGCTCCGGTGAGCCTCGAAGTCATCCGCGCACCCGTTGCCGACGACCTGAAGCACGTCGACGAAGTGATCCGCCGGCGCCTCGACTCCGAAGTGGTCCTCATTCGCACCATCGCGAGCTACATCGTCGCGAGCGGCGGCAAGCGGCTGCGCCCGGCCCTGGTGCTGCTCGCGTCGAAGGCCTTCGGACGCGAGGCCGGCGCGCGCCACGAGCTCGCGGCGGTCATCGAGTTCATCCACACCGCGACCCTTCTGCACGACGACGTCGTCGACGAGTCGAGCCTGCGCCGCGGGCGCAAGACCGCGAACGCGGAATTCGGCAACGCCGCATCGGTCCTGGTCGGCGACTTCCTCTATTCGCGCGCGTTCCAGATGATCGTCGAGGCCGGAAGCCTCGCCGTCATGAAGGTGCTCGCGGACGCGACCAACGTGATCGCGGAAGGCGAGGTGCTGCAGCTGCTCAACGTGCACGACGCCGACACCGACGAGGAGAAGTACCTTCGCGTGATCCGCTACAAGACCGCGAAGCTCTTCGAGGCGGCGACGCGCGTGGGCGCGATTATCGGGGGCGCAGATGCCGACGCCGAGCTGGCGCTCGCCGAGTACGGAATGCACCTGGGCACCGCCTTCCAGTTGGTGGACGACGTGCTCGACTACTCCGGCGACCTGCACGAGACGGGAAAGAACCTGGGCGACGACCTCGCCGAGGGCAAGCCCACGCTGCCGCTCATTTATGCGATGCGCGCGGGCACCGGCGCGGAGCGCGATCTCATCCGGCATGCGATTGAGCACGGCGGCAAGGCCGACCTCGACGGCGTCGTCGCGGCGATCCATCGCGTGGGCGCGCTCGACTATGCGCGCGACCAGGCGCGGAGCGAAGCGGCAAGCGCCACGGCGCGCCTCGATCGCCTGCCGCATTCCCCGTGCCGCGACTCTCTGCTACAATTGGCGGTCTTTTCTGTCGAGAGAAAGTTCTAGCGACAGAGCTAAAAAAGGGGCGCGTTCGTGCCCCTTTGTTTCTCGGCCTCGGGGTGTAGCTTAGCCTGGTAGAGCGCTACGTTCGGGACGTAGAGGCCGGAGGTTCGAATCCTCTCACCCCGACCAAAAACTGGTGTCCCGGGACGAGTTTCCGCCAGGAACTTCGTCTCAGGCGCCGCTTTTTCGCTGTTGGTCGCGTAGCGGCATTTGGGCCGCGCGCCCCAGACTCGCCACGATCGCCGTGGCCGAGAGCGCGACGACTGCCAGCGCGATTTGCAGGTCCGCGTTGCCATGACGCTCCGAGTCCTGTGTGGCCCAGAGGGCGTCCACGTCCGCCGCGTCGCTGTCCTGCACGGTTGGCGTGGGCGCCTGGCTCCAGGGTTCGGCTCCGAGAGCGACGGTGACGGGCGCTCTCGAAATGTCGTCGTTCGTCGCCGCCTGCGCGGCGCCTGCCAGCGCGAGCGTGATCATGGCGAGCACGATCGCCACCGCGAGGCCGCTTGCGAACGCGTTCGCGCCCAGCTCGAGAAAATCGCCGATCATCGCCTTGCGCCGTTCCATTCGTTCGTCCTTTTCCTAGGGGGCAAGGTCGATTTCGCGCCATGGCGCGGGGCGGGCGCGGGCGCAATGCGGGCCCGGTGCCGATCAAATGTGGCGAAAGGATGGCGGTTTCTTCGGCATAATCGCGTCCTCATGGCACGCCGCATCGCGCTCGTCGAGGACGACCCCACCATTCGCCAGAATTACGTCGACGCGCTGACGCGCGCCGGCTATGAGGTGGCGGCCTTCGGCGACCGCGCGAGCGCCACGAAGACGCTCGCCGGACGCCTGCCCGAGCTCGCGATCATCGACATCGGGCTGGGCTCGGACATCGACGGCGGCTTCGCGTTGTGCCGGGAGCTGCGCGCCGCGAGCGAGCGCCTGCCGATCATTTTCCTGTCCGCGCGCGATTCCGATTTCGACATCGTCTCGGGGCTTCGCCTCGGCGCCGACGACTACCTCACCAAGGACGTGAGCCTGCCGCACCTGCTCGCCCGCATCGCGGCGCTCTTTCGCCGCGTCGATGCGACGTCGCAACCGGCCACGGCGGCCGAGGTGCTCAACCGCGGGCCTCTCGCGCTCGATGCCCAGCGAATGATGGCGAGCTGGAACGGGCATTCCGTGGGGCTCACCGTGACGGAGTTCTGGATGGTGCATTCGCTCGCGCGCCATCCCGGGCACGTGAAGGACCGCGAGCAGCTGATGCGCGATGCCGAGATGGTGGTCGACGACGGCACCATCACGTCGCACGTGAAGCGCATCCGCAAGAAGTTCCTCGCGATCGACCCGAAGTTCGATTCGATCGAGACCGTCTACGGCATGGGCTATCGATGGCGAGAATGAAGCTCGCGGCATTGCTCGTCGCGTGCGCGGCGAATGCCCATGCGTCGGCGGACGAAGCCCACTTCTACACGCAGATCGCGAACGACGTCGCGTTCGGAACCGATCGCTGGTACACGAGCGGCGTTCGCATGGCGCGCGAGAAGGACGGAATCGAGTGGGGGCTCGTGCAGGACATATACACGCCGGACGCCAAGAACTGGCATCCCGGGAAGGACGATCGCGCGCCCACCGCGCGCCTGCTCGGCTCCGGCGCGCTGCACCAGCGCACTCCGGAACTGTGGCAGACGATCGAATTCGCGATCGGGGTGCAGGGCCCCGCGGCGCTCGGGCACCAGACGACGAGCGCGGTCCACCACTTCGTTCCCGCGCCCCACGTCGACTGGACGCGGCAGCCCGGGGGCCGGCTCGACGCGCAGGTCGCGATCACCCGGTCTCAACGCGTGGTCTTCGATTTCGCGAAGGTCCACTACGGCGCCACGCTCGGCACGGTGACGACCTTCGCGCACGCGGGCTTCGAGCTCCGTGCCGGCGACACGACGCTTTCGAGCGCGCTTCTGCGCTTCGCGCCCACGCCGCCCACCTCCACGGCAAGCGCCTACGCCTGGAGCGCCTACGCCGGGATGAGCGAGCGCGTGATGGGCCGCGACGAGCTCATCTCGCGCAACTACGATCCCCTCGGGCCCGACCTCAAGTACCGGCGCCCGCTGTCGCGCTTCGCGGCGGGTCTGGCCTGGAAATGGCATTGGGGCGCGCTCGCCTTCGACCTGGTGCAGGACGCGAAGGAGTTCAACGCGCAGACGGCGCCACAACGCTTCGGCTCCGTCTCGATCCTCATCGACTTCTAGCGCGGCCATGCGCGCCGGCTTCATTCACGGCATCCGCTTCCGGCTCGTGATGGCGGCATTGGTGCTCTTCGCGATCCCCTGGCTCGCGGCGCAATTCATCTCGCGCATGGAATCGTTCCTCCGCGCGTCCCAGGAGCAGGCGATCGGCGCGACGGCGCGCGCCGTCGCCGCGGCGCTTTCGGATCGACCCACGCGGTTTGCGCCGGTGGGCGCCGAGGGCGATCCCGAGGGCGAAGAGCGCCGGCGCATCGTGGCGCTTTTCGCCGCCGCCGATCCCGACGCCGCGGCGAGCCTCGGCAACGCCTACGTGCCTTCCGAGGAGATCGAGCGATTCCTCGCCATCATGGGAAGGCGTTCCTCGCGCCTGTGGGTGGTCGACACGCGCTCGCGCGTGCGCGGCCTCTCGGGCGCGTTGAGCGAGGGAGCGACGAAGCCGCGCGCGAGCTGGCTGAAGCCGGTCGCCGCGCTGGTCGTTCCGGCGCCGCGCCTTCCCGAGAGCGACGAGACGCGGCCGGCGCGCGGCCAGATCGATCGCGCGTTGATCGGCGTGTCCTCGACGCAGTGGCGCGGCACGCGCGATCGAGACGTCGCGATCCTGTCTTCCGCGCAGCCCATCTTCGTGGGCGACGACATCGTGGGCGCGGTGGTGGTCGAGGAGACGACGGCCTCGATCCAGATCCTCAAGGAGTCGGCGCTGGAGGATCTCCTCGCGGTGACGCTCGTCGTGGTCGGCGCGGCGCTGACGATCCTGCTCGCCTTCGCGACACGCCTCGCCGCGCGCATTCGCAAGCTTCACGCCGAAGCCGACGCAGCCATCGATCCGCAAGGCCGGGTGCGCGGAACCATCACCGCGACCGACGCGCAGGACGAGATCGGCGACCTGAGCCGCACCACGGCCGCGGTCCTCGCGCGCCTGAAGGAATACAACGCGTATCTCGAGGCGATGGCGGGTCGCCTCTCCCACGAGCTGCGCACGCCCGTGGCGGTAGTGCGCTCCTCCCTCGACAACCTGAAGGCGCAGCCGCTCGCGCCGGATGCGCGCGTGTACGTGGAGCGCGCCGGGGAAGGCGTCGAGCGCCTCGCGCGCCTCATCTCGCGGCTCTCGGAAGGCACGCGGCTCGAGCGCATGCTCGAGTCCGCGGAAGCCGAGCGCTTCGACCTGGCCGCGGTCGTCGCGGGCTGCGTCGAGGGCTACCGCGCGGCGTATGCGCCGAGGCGCTTCGACTACTCGCCGCCGCCGGGACCGATCGCGATCGACGGGGTGCCTGACGCCATCGCGCAACTGCTCGACAAGCTGGTGGAGAATGCCGACGACTTCGCGGCCCGCGAAGGAGCGATCCGCATCTCGCTCGCCGCCGACTCGCGCCGCGCGTTGCTCGCGGTCGAGAACGACGGCCCGCCCTTGCCGCAATCGATGGTGAACCGCCTCTTCGATTCCATGGTGTCGCTGCGATCGCCGCAGCCGGCCCGCGAGGGCGGACACCTCGGGCTCGGCCTCTACATCGTCCGGCTCGTGGCCGAGCATCACGGGGGGCACGTGCGCGCCATGAACCTCGCGGGCGAGGGCGGCGCGCGATTCGAGGTCGAGTTGCCTTTGCCGTAAACTTCTCCTATTCGGGGGACAAGAACTTGGCCCGCATCGTCCTGCTACTCGTCATCGGATTCGTCGTCTACCTCGCGTTGCGCGGGTTCCTTCGCGCGCAGGCGCGCGGCGACGAGCGTCCCGATCGCGCGGTGAAGGGCGAGGACATGGTGGCGTGCGCGCGTTGCGGCGTGCACCTGCCACGAAGCGAAGCGCGCACCGAGGGCGGCATCTTCTACTGCCAGGACAACCCGCGCTGCCGCGCGCCATGAGCTTCGTGGCCGAGCCGGTCGCCGCCGCCCGGGCCGCGCCGTCGCCGCGGTCGGTTCTCATCGTCGAGGCCGACGACACGACATGGCGCACGCTCTCCGTCTTCTGCGGCTACCGGGTCGTGCTCGCGATCCTCGTGGGCGGAGCGTTCGCCTTCCTGAATCGCTTCTTCAACTTCGGCATCGTCTCGCCGGGCTCCGTCCTGCCGACCGTGGTCTCGTACACGATCGCCTCGCTCGTGCTGCTCGTTCCGGCGCGCCTTCGCGAGCCGAGCCTCATGGTGCAGGTGACGGCGGGCGTCCTGGTCGACGTGATCGCGATCGTGATGCTGATGTACGCGAGCGGGGGCGTGCGAAGCGGCCTCGGGGTGATGCTCCTCGTGTCGCTCGCCGCCGCCGGCCTCATCACCCGGGGCCGCCTCGCCTTCTTCCACGCGGCGCTCGCGGCGCTCGCGATCCTGCTCGAGCAGACGTTCCAGATGTGGCGCTACGATGCGAGCCTGCAGGACTTCCTGCAGGCGGGGCTCACCAGCGCCGCATTCTTCGCGACCGCGGGACTCGCCTCGCGGCTGGCCCGCTATGCGCGCACCAGCGAGCAGATCGCCGAGGAACGCAAGGTCGACCTCGCCAATCTTTCGCAGATCAACGAGCTCGTGATCCGCGACATGCAGGACGGGATCCTGGTGGTGGACGCCACGGGACGGATCCGGCAGAGCAACCCGCGGGCGATGCAGCTGCTGGGCGCGATGCCGCAGGGACGCTGGCCCGCGCTGGGCGACTACTCTCCCGAGATCGCGAGTCTTCTCGAAGCGTGGCGTCGCGGATCGGAGACCACGTTCATGCAGCTTCGCGGACCGCGCGCGACGGGCGAGCTGCAGGTGCACTTCGTGCCGATCGGCGTCGGCAACCCCGCGCCCACGGTGATTTTCGTCGGGGACGTGGGGCGCATGCGCCAGCAGGCGCAGCAGCTGAAGCTGGTCGCGCTGGGGCGCCTCACCGCCTCGATCGCGCACGAGATCCGCAATCCGCTTTCCTCCATCGGTCACGCCGCGGAGCTTCTCGAGGAGGACAAGGGCCTGGGCGAGCCGGAGCAGCGGCTCCTCGAGATCATCCGCGGCAACGTGACGCGGCTGGATCGCATCGTGCAGGAGGTGCTCTACCTCAACCGCCGGGATCGCGCGCAGCCCGAAGCGATCGACGCAAGCGCGTACCTTGCCCAGTTCGCACAGGAATTCTGCGCCACGGAGAAGGCCCCCAACGGCTGCCTCGACGTGCAGGTGCGCACCTCGCAGCGCCTGATGTTCGACAAGCAGCACCTCGACCAGGTCCTGTGGAACCTCGCGCGCAACGCCTGGCGCCATAGCCGCAAGCTCGCGGGGTCGGTGCGCATCATCGCCTCGCCGTCGCCGGTGCCAGGGCGCCTGCAGATCGAGATCATCGACGACGGGCCCGGGCCTTCGCGCGAAGCGCAGGCGCACCTCTTCGAGCCGTTCTTCACGACGGAGGCGCACGGCACGGGCCTCGGCCTGTACATCGCCCGCGAGCTTTGCGAGGGCAACGGCGCCCGCATCGAATACGTCGAGGGCTCCGGCCATGGACACTTCCGCATCATCCTGAAAGGCGCGTGATGAACCGCAAAGCCGTGCTCGTCGTCGATGATGAAGCCGACATCCGCGAGCTGCTGGTGCTCACGCTCTCGCGCATGGGTGTGGACGCCGACACCGCGTCGACCGTGAAGGAGGCCGAGGAGGCGCTGAAGCTGCGCCAGTACGACCTCGCGCTCACCGACATGCGCCTTCCCGACGGCGACGGCCTCACGGTGCTTCGCTATATCGCCGAGCACCACGGCAACACGCCCGTCGCCGTGATCACGGCATACGGCTCGACCGAGAACGCGGTCGCCGCGTTGAAGGCCGGGGCCTTCGACTACGTCGCCAAGCCGATCAGGCTCGAGCAGCTGCGCCCGCTCGTGATGAGCGCGTTGAAGTTGCCGAAGCCCGTGCAATCGCGGCGCGTCGCCACGGGCGAGGTCGCGCAACCGGGCTTGCCGCGCCTTCTCGGCGAGTCCCCGCCGATCCTGCGCGCGCGAGAGATGATCGCGAAGCTCGCGCGCTCCCAGGCGCCGGTGTACATCACGGGCGAATCCGGCAGCGGCAAGGAAGTCGCCGCGCGGCTCATCCATTCGGGATCGTCGCGCGCCGACGCCCCGTTCGTCGCGGTGAACTGCGGCGCGATTCCCGAGAACCTGATGGAGAGCGAGTTCTTCGGCTACAAGAAGGGAGCGTTCACCGGCGCCGACACGGACAAGATGGGATATCTCAAGGCGGCGGAGAAGGGCACGCTCTTCCTGGACGAGGTCGGCGACCTTCCGCTCGGGATGCAGGTGAAGCTGCTGCGCGTGATCCAGGAGAAGAAGGTGCGCCGCGTGGGCGACACCGTGGAGGACCCCATCGACGTGCGCATCATCTCGGCCACCCACCGCAACCTCTCGGAGCAGGTCGACGCCGGCCAGTTCCGCCAGGATCTCTTCTATCGGCTCAACGTGATCGAGATGAAGATGCCGAGCCTTCGCGAGATTCCGGAGGACATCGCGCTCATCGTCCATGAGGTGCTCGAGCGCCTCGCGCGCCAGAGCGGCAATCCGCCGCCGGCGATCGCGGAGGAGGCGATGCTCGCGCTGCGCCGCTACGATTTCCCCGGCAACGTGCGCGAGCTGGAGAACATCCTCGAGCGCGCCCTCGCGCTTTGTAGCGACAACAAGATCCTCGAGAGCGATCTCTACCTCACCCAGGCGACCTCCAAGGACCGGCTCCCGCCCCTCGACGGCGCGCTCGGCACTCGCGGGTTGCCGCTGCACGACTTCCTCGACCAGGTCGAGCGCGAAGCCATCACCAAGGCGCTCGAAGCCACGCGCTTCAACAAGACCGCCGCCGCGAAGCTCCTCGGCATCACGTTCCGCTCCCTGCGCTACCGCCTCGACCGCCTGGGGATCGACTGAAATTGGTGTCAGGTACGAATTTCGAAGGAGAGATTCCGTCAATTGAAATTCGTACCTGACACGATTTTTCAATCTCCCCACTGCGACGATCGCCCCGAGGGCGAGAAGATCTCGCTTCTGGTGATCCACAACATCGCGCTGCCGCCGGGCGAGTACGGCGGGCCGTGGATCGACGATCTCTTCATGGGTCGCCTGGACCCGAAGGCGCATCCGTATTTCGAGGAGATCGCGGGACTCGAAGTGTCCTCGCACTACTTGATCCGTCGCGACGGCTCCCTCACGCAATACGTGCCGTGCGAGAAGCGCGCGTGGCACGCGGGAGCGTCGAGCTGGAAGGGACGCGAGCGCTGCAACGACTTTTCCATCGGCATTGAGCTCGAGGGCTCCGACGACGTGCCCTTCTCGGAGCCGCAGTACGCAACGCTCATCGCCCTCACGCGCGAGCTCTTCTCGCGCTACGGCAAGCTCGATCTCGCCGGCCATAGCGACGTGGCCCCGGGCCGCAAGACCGATCCCGGCCCGTGGTTCGAGTGGGACCGTTTCAGGGCCGCTGTCACGTAACTGTTACTGCTCAATTCTTCAGCAAGAACCCCCCGCAAGAGCCTGAATCCGCGAGAGAAAAAAGACTTGAAAAAGTCTCTTGCGTTGGCCATTCACCCTTACTACACTTTGTGTCCATGCCGTTCCGGCAGCACTATATCTTGTGGAATGGTTGTGAATAACGTGTGCAAAAGCCGGCCGACGCGGGCGAGATACCCCAGCGAATCCGGTGCTTAGGCAGGCCAAGAACCTGCGGTAGAGAAAATCCGGGGCGACGCGCCCGAAACCCCCGGACCCTAAAACGGCATCAGGAGACGACCCATGCGCTTGGCATCCGATATCCATCCCACGGCACCTCTCGCGAATCCGATTCTCGGAGAGGAAGGCACTACGCCGCAGGAGCGATACGCGGACTACAAGATCATCCGTCGCAACGGCGCCGTCGTCGGCTTCGAGCCCGACAAGATCGCGGTCGCGATGACCAAGGCGTTCCTCGCCGTCTCCGGCAGCACCGCCGCCGCGAGCGCCGGCATGCGCGAGAAGGTCCAGACGCTCACCGAAGCCGTGGTGCAGTCGCTCATGCGCCGCCATCCCGCGGGCGGCACTTTCCACATCGAGGACGTGCAGGACCAGGTCGAGCTCGCGATGATGCGCGCCGGCGAGCACCAGGTCGCGCGTTCCTACGTGCTCTATCGCGAGGAGCGCGCCCGCGAGCGCGCCAAGCGCGTCCAGGAAGCGGTCGAGTCGCGCGCGCCGCGCATCCACGTGATGGTGGGAGGGGCGAAGGAGCCGCTCGACACGCACAAGCTCGAAGTGCTCATCACCTCGGCATGCGAGCACCTCGGCGCCGACGTCGATCCCCGGAAGATCATGGACGCGACGCTGCGCGATCTCTACGACGGCGTCCCCCTCGAGGAAGTGCACAAGTGCGCGATCCTCGCCGCGCGCATGCTGCTCGAGCAGGACCCCGACTACACCTACGTCACCGCGCGCCTGCTGCTGCACACGATCCGCCGCGAAGTCCTCGGCGAGGAAGTGCTGCAAGCCGAGATGGCGACGCGCTACGCCGAGTACTTCCCGACCTTCATCAGCCAGGGCGTGAAGGCGCAGCTCCTCGACGAGCGCCTCGCCTCCTTCGACCTGAAGCGCCTCGGCGGCGCGCTGAAGCCCGATCGCGACCTGCAGTTCAATTACCTTGGCCTGCAGACGCTCTACGACCGCTACTTCCTGCATATCAACGAGAGGCGCATCGAGTTGCCGCAGGCGTTCTTCATGCGGGTCGCGATGGGCCTCGCGCTGAACGAGATCAACCGCGAGGATCGCGCGATCGAGTTCTACAACGTGCTGTCGACCTTCGACTTCATGTCGTCGACGCCGACCCTCTTCAACGCGGGCACGCTGCGCTCGCAACTGTCGTCGTGCTACCTCACGACGGTCGCCGACGACCTGGACGGAATCTATGAAGCCATCAAGGAAAACGCGCTCCTCAGCAAGTTCGCCGGCGGACTCGGAAACGACTGGACGCCGGTGCGCGCCCTGGGCTCCTACATCAAGGGGACGAATGGCAAATCCCAGGGTGTGGTTCCGTTCCTCAAGGTCGTCAACGACACCGCGGTCGCGGTAAACCAGTGCTTCGCGCCGGAGACGAAGGTCTACACCGGCGATGGGTTGAAGTCGATCAAGGATGTGAAGCCAGGCGACCTCGTGCTCGGAAAGTCGGGAACCTATCGCGAAGTGGAGCGACGTTTCGCCTACAACCAGACCGATGCGATGGTCGCGATAAAGGTGAAGCATGCGATCGATCCGCTCCTCGTCACGTCCGGCCATCCGTTCTACGCGATCCAGGGTGTGCCGATGGAGCAGGCGAACGATCGCACGCTCGATTGGCTCGCAAAGGGCAAGGTAAGGGCCGGGTGGGTCGATGCGGGAGCGCTGCAGCGGGGCGATTACGTCGCGCAGGTCATCCCCACCGAGGTCGTGCACGCCGCCGGCTTGAGCGAGGACGACGCCCGTCTCTACGGCGTCCTGCTCGGTGACGGCCACCTTTCGAAGGACGGCATGCAGTGGGGCGTTTCCGGCAATCCGGCGAAGGACGAGCACCTGGCTTTCGTTCGCTC
>JADGRS010000193.1 GCA_017880705.1 Burkholderiales bacterium | reverse complement strand
ATGGTCATGATGATGAAGAACCTCGGGCCGGAGTACCTGGTGTGGGACAAGCAGGGCACGGTCCGCTTCCTGAAGCCGGCGCGCGGCACCGTGGTCGCGCGCTTGCAGCTTCCGCAGGAGCGGATCGAGGAGGCGAGGGCGGCGACGCAATGCGGGAAGAGGCACGAGCCGAAGTTCGTGGTCGAGATCGTGGACGCCGCGGGTGTTATCGTCGCGGACGTCGAGAAGACGCTCTACATCCGCAGAAAGAAGGCTTGATGGAACTCACGAACTGGAAGCTTGATGTCGATGCCGATCACTTCGCGTGGTTGCGCTTCGACCGCGCGGGCTCGGAGACCAACACGTTTTCCAGCGAGGCGCTGCGCGAGCTGGGGCGCATCGCCGACCACCTCGCGACGATGCCTCCCAAGGGGCTTGCGGTCCTCTCGGCCAAGGAGAACGGTTTCGCCGCGGGCGCAGACATCGACGAGTTCACCCAGCTCAAGGACGCGGACGAGGCGATCGCGCTCACGGTGCTCGGGAACGAAGTCTTCGACAAGATCGCGGCGCTCCCCTTCCCGACGGTCGCGCTGATCCACGGTTTTTGCATGGGCGGCGGCACCGAGCTCGCGCTCGCGTGCAAGTACCGCGTGATGGACGACGGCCCCAAGTCGCGCATGGCGCTTCCCGAGGTGATGCTGGGCATCGTCCCCGGGTGGGGCGGGGCGAAGCGCATGCCGAAGTTGATCGGCGCGGCGCCCGCGCTCGATCTCATGCTCACGGGACGCGGCGTGGACGGCCGGCGCGCGAAGAAGCTCGGGCTCGTGGACGCGGTCACGCCGCGGCGCCATTTCGAGAACGCCGCGCGCCAGTTCCTCATGAAACCGCCGGCGCTGCATCATCCGAAGCTCTCGGCGGCGATCACCGATTGGCCCCTGGTGCGCGATCTCGTCGCGAAGATGTCGGCGAAGAAGGTCGCCGAGAGGGCGCGCCGCGACCACTATCCCGCGCCCTACGCCATCATCGACCTGTGGAAGGACTTCGGCGGCGACGTGCGCAACGTCCCGCGCGAGCACCCCGCCTCGACCGCGAGCCTCTTCTTCCACCCGACGACGAAGAACCTCATCCGCATCTTCAAGCTGCAGGAGCGGCTGAAGGCCTTCGGCAAGCAGGGCGCGGAGCCCGTGCGCCACCTGCACGTCATCGGCGCCGGCGCGATGGGCGGCGACATCGCGGCATGGTCGGCGCTGCGCGGCGTCACGGTCACGCTGCAGGACCTCGCGCCCGAGCGCATCTCACCCGCGATCAAGCGCGCGGCCGATCTCTTCAGGAAACGCTTGAAGCAGCCGCACCTCGTGCAGGCCGCCATGGACCGCCTCATTCCCGACGTCGCCGGCAGCGGCGTGGCGAAGGCCGACCTCATCATCGAGGCGATCGTCGAGAACGCGGAGGTGAAAAGGAAGCTCTTCGCGCAGATCGAGCCGCGCATGAAGGAGGGCGCCATCCTCGCCTCGAACACCTCGAGCATTCCGCTGCAGGATCTGTCCGGCGTGCTGAAGCGTCCCCATCGCCTCGTGGGAATCCATTTCTTCAACCCCGTCGCGCAGATGATGCTGGTGGAGATCGTGGAGGGGCCGAGCACTTCGCCCGGCGTGATGCAGGCGGCGCAGTCGTTCGCGCGCCAGATCGACAAGCTGCCGCTGCCGTGCAAGTCGGCGCCCGGCTTCCTCGTGAACCGCGTACTCTCGCCGTACCTGCTCGAAGCGATGCTGATGGTGGACGAAGGCATTCCGCCCGAGACCATCGACGCCGCCGCGAAGGACTTCGGCATGCCGATGGGCCCGATCGAGCTCGCGGACATGGTGGGCCTCGACATCGGCTGGGCCGTGGGGCAGGAGCTCGCGAAGCCCGGCTCGCCGATTCCGAAGAAGCTGCAGGCGCTGATCGAGGCGAAGAATTTCGGCAAGAAGACCGGGAAGGGCTTCTACACCTGGGTGAAGGGCAAGCCCGTGAAAGGCTCGACGGGCCCCGGCACCCTCGATCTCAAGGCGCTGGCCGATCGCATGGTGCTTCCCGCGTTGAACGAAGCGGTGGCGTGCGTTCGCGAGCGCATCGTCGCCGACGCGGACCTGGTCGATGCGGGCGTGATCTTCGGCACCGGCTTCGCGCCCCATCGGGGCGGCCCCATCGAGACCATCCGCGCGCGCGGCAAGCAGGAGTGGCTGCGCATCATGGCCGAGAACAAGGCGAAGTACGGCCTGCGCTTCGAGCCGGATAGTGGATGGGATTCGATCTGAACGTCATTCCCGCGGAGGCGGGAATCCAGCCGAAGATGAAAGAACTTCCGCGCGAAACTGCAAAGGCCGCCGACGGCTACAAGCTCGCCGTCACGCGCTTCCCCGCGCAGGGAACGCCGTGGGCGACCCTGTGCATCGGCGCCGCGATGGGCGTGCGGCAGGATTTCTACGCGCCCTTCGCGAGCTTCCTCGCGGAAAACGGCATCCACGTCCTCACGTTCGACTACCGCGGCTCGGGATGGTCGCGCCCCCGCAAGCTCGCGGACTTTCCGGCGACCGTCAGCGAATGGGCGGAGCTCGACCTGAACTCGATGCTGGCCGAAGCTCGCAAGCCCGCGCCGGAATTGCCGCTGCTCTTCGCCGGCCATAGCCTCGGCGGCCAGATCCTCGGTCTTCTACCCGACAACGAGAAGGTGAGCGCGGTGCTGAACGTCACGGCGGGATCCGGCTACTACAAGCTCAACGAGAAGATGGCGCCGCACGTGCGCCTTCTCTGGTTCGTCCTGATTCCCGGGCTGCTGCCGCTCTTCGGCTACTTCCCGGGCAAGAAGCTGCGCATGATCGGGGACCTGCCGATGGGCGTCGCGTGGCAGTGGCGCAAGTGGTGCCTGCACCCGGACTACGTGCTGAGCGAAGGCGGCGACGCGTACGCGAGCTTCGCGCGCGTAAAGGCGCCCATCCTCTCGCTCTCCTTTACCGACGATCCGATGATCTCGCGCCGCGCCACCGAAAGCCTCGAGGGTTTCTATCCGAATGCCCGCATGGACGCACGTCATATCGCGCCGGGCGAGATGGGTTTGGAGAGCATCGGCCATTTCGGGTTCTTCCATCCGGGCAGCCGCGACAGGCTCTGGGCCGCAGCGCTCGCCTGGTTTCGCAAGGAGATTGGCGGTGAATGATGCGTGAGCTGAAAGGCAAGACCGCGGTCGTCACCGGCGCGGGCAGCGGCATCGGCCGCGAGTTGGCACTCGCGTGCGCGCGGGAGGGCATGGGCGTCGTGCTCGCCGACATCGACGACGCGGGCATGCGCGAGACCGGCGCGGCGATCGCGGCGCTCGGCGCTCGCGCAGAATCGATTCGCTGCGACGTCTCGAATCCGCTCGAAGTCGAGGCGTTGGCCGCACGTGCCTGGGAGCGCTTCGGCGCCGTGCATCTTCTCTTCAACAATGCGGGCGTGGCCGTGGCGGGACCCGCGTGGACCGCGACGCTCGAGGACTGGAAATGGACGCTCGGCATCAACCTGATGGGTGTCGTCCATGGAGTGCGCTCGTTCGTGCCCCGGATGCTCGCGCAGGGCGGCGAGTGCCACGTCGTCAACACCGCGTCGGTCGCGGGCCTCGTGGACATTCCCGGCAGCGCCGTGTACTGCGTGAGCAAGCACGGCGTCGTGGCGCTTTCCGAGTGCCTGTATCACGACCTGCGCGTGGCGAAAGCGAGCATCGGCGTCTCGGTGTTGTGTCCCGCTTACGTGAACACCGGCATCGGCGACTCGGCGCGCAATCGCCCGACCGAGCTCGCCGCCACCAATCCGCTCGCCGCGCCCTACGAGGAAGCGGTGCGCCACGCGCTGCTCCATGGAAAGATCACCGCCGCCGACGTCGCGCGCGTCACGCTCGAAGGGGTCAAGTCCGGCCGCTTCTACATCCTCACCCATGAGAAGATCAAGGGCGCGATCGAGGCGCGAATGCGCGACATTCTCGAAGACCGCACGCCCACCGACGTCTCGCGTCCCGTGCCCGGCGCGGGCGCCCGCGGCTAGCACACGCAAACAGGAGGATCCATGAGCACCACGAATCGCCAAGTGCGCCTCGCCGCACGCCCGGTGGGATTGCCCAAGCGCAGCGACTGGAATTTCACCGAGGAAGCCGCGGGCGATCCGCCCGACGGGCAGATGCTGGTGAAGGTGACGCACCTGTCGCTCGACCCGGCGATGCGCGGGTGGATGAACGATGGCAAGTCGTATATCCGTCCCGTCGCGATCGGCGAGGTGATGCGCGCGGGCGGCGCGGGCAAGGTCGTCGCCTCGAAGCATCCGGACTATCGCGTGGGTGACGAGGTCGCGGGCAACTTCGGCGTGCAGCAATACGCGCTCTCCGACGGCAAGGGCGTGCGCAAGGTGGACACGCGCTTCGCGCCGCTCACCACTTACCTCGGGGCGCTCGGCATGCCGGGCATGACCGCGTACTTCGGGCTCCTCGACATCGGCAAGCCGAAGGCCGGCGAGACCGTGGTCGTTTCCGGGGCGGCCGGCGCCGTCGGCTCGGTCGTGGGGCAGATCGCGAAGATCAAGGGATGCCGCGTGATCGGCATCGCGGGCGGCGCGGACAAGTGCCGCTATCTCACGGAGAAGCTCCACTTCGACGCCGCCATCGACTACAAGAGCGAGGACGTGAAGGCCGGGCTCAAGACCCATTGCCCCGATGGCATCCACGTGTACTTCGACAACGTGGGCGGCGAGATCCTCGAGGCGGCGCTGGGCCGGATCGCGCTCCACGCGCGCATCGTGATCTGCGGCGCGATCTCGCAATACAACAGCACGACGCCGCCCAAGGGGCCGGCGAACTACCTCTCGCTCCTCGTGAACCGCGCCAGCATGACCGGGATGATCGTGTTCGACTACGCCGACCGCTACAACGAGGGCGGGCGCGAGATGGCGCAGTGGATCGCTGCGGGCAAGCTCGTCACGAAGGAAGACGTCGTCGAGGGCGGCATCGACGCGTTTCCCGAGACGCTCCTCAAGCTCTTCAAGGGGGAGAATTTCGGCAAGCTGGTGCTCGCGCTCTAGGCATTCGATGAAACGGATCTTCCTGGCCATGCTCCTCGCCGCGGGCGCGAGCGCTCTCGCGCAAGCGCCCGCGTACCCCGACAAGCCCGTGAGGATCATCGTCGGATTTCCGGCGGGCGGCCCCACGGACATCGTCGCGCGCATGTTCGGTGAGCGCGCGGGCCAGGCGTTGCACCAGCCGTTCATGATCGAGAACAAGCCCGGCGCCAACTCGATCATCGCGACCGAGGCCGTCGCCTCGTCGAAGGCGGATGGCTATACGCTCCTCGCCGCGGCGCAGAACCACGTGATGATCCCGGCGCTCTACGCCGATCGCGTGAAGTTCGACGTCGCGAAATCCTTCGCGCCGATCTGCATCGTCGCAAAGAGCCCGACGGTGCTCGTCGTCTCGCCCAGGCTCGGCGTGAAGACGGTGGCCGAGTTCCTTCGCATGGTGCGCGAGAAGCCCGGCGCGTACACGTACGCCTCGGTCGGAATCGGCAGCGCCGTGCACCTCGCCACGGAGGAGCTCCTCGACATCACGAAGACGTCGATGACGCACGTGCCGTACAAGGGCGCGGCGCCCGCCTCCGCGGCGCTGCTCGCGGGAGAGGTCGATGCCTACCTCGCCACGGTGGGCTCGGTGCTATCGCAGATCAAGGCGGGAAAGCTCGTCGCGATCGCCGTCGCGGCGAGCGAACGATCGCGCCTGGTGCCCGACGTTCCCACCTTCGCCGAAGCGGGCGTCGCCGGCTTCCGCGCGGAGGTCTGGTATGGGCTCCTCGCGCCCGCGGGCACTTCCGAAGCGATCGTTCGCGCGCTCGAGAGCGAGGCCGAGGGTTTCGTGAAGGACCCGGGCGTGCGCGATCGCCTCGTCGCCGCGGGCCTCGAGCCGGCCGCGACTTGCGGCGCCGCCTTTTCCAATCAGATCGCTGCTGAAATCGCCACGTATTCGCGCGTGGCGAGGACGCTGAACATCAAGGTGGAATGAGCTACCGCCATGAAGGCGCTCTTCTTCGATGTGTTCGGCACGATGGTCGATTGGCGTACGGGTGTCGCGGGCGAGTCCCGGTCGATTCTCGAGCCGCTCGGCCAGTCGCTCGACTGGCCCGTATTCGCCGAGGCGTGGCGCGCGGAGTACCAACCGGCGATGGAAGAGGTTCGCTCGGGGCGCATTCCCTTCTCGCGGCTGGATGTGATCCACCGGCGGATGCTCGAACGCATCGTCCCGCGGTTCAAGCTTGAAGGCGTGGGCGAAGAGGCGCGCCGGGAGCTGGTCCTCGCGTGGCACCGGCTCGACGCCTGGCCCGACGTGACGTCCGGGCTCGCGCGCCTTCGCAGGAAGTTCCTCCTCGCT
>JADGRS010000192.1 GCA_017880705.1 Burkholderiales bacterium | reverse complement strand
CACGCTTGTTGCCCAGGAGCTCGTGCCATTCATCGACCACCACGAGGCGCAGGCTCGAAAGCTTCTCGCGCGCGCCGGCATTGGAGAGCATGAGCGAGAGGCTCTCCGGCGTGGTCACCAGGACCGAGGGAAGCTTGCGGGCCTGGCGCGCACGCTCGGCGCTCGTCGTGTCTCCCGTGCGCAGTCCCACGGTCCACGGCAGGCCCAGGCCTTTGATCGCGCGATCGATGGAGAGCACCGTGTCGCCCGCGAGCGCGCGCATCGGGGTGAGCCAGAGGACGCGAAGCGCCGGAGCGTTGCCCTCTCCCGAGGCGGGGGAAGACTCCTGCTCCTCGATCCATTCGACGAGGGGGCCGAGGCTCGCGGCGAGCGTCTTGCCGCTGCCGGTGGCCGAATGCACGAGGCCCGACTCGCCGTCGAGGTACGCGCGCCACACCTCGCGCTGGAAATCGAATGCCTGCCAGCCATTGGCCGCGAACCACGATTCGATCCGGTGCAGCGCTTGCGGAAAATCGCGTTTCACCGAACCGCGGCCTCCAGCGGCAGGAGCTTGCCCTCGCTCGCGGCCGGCGCGGGAACGCGCAGGATGCGCGCGAGCGTCGGGGCGATGTCCACGACCTCGACGTGCCTGTCGATGCGCCCGGGCGGAATCCACGAGGGCCCGTACATGAGAATGGGAACGTTCGTGTCGTACGGGTGATGGGAACCGTGCGTCGTCCCGGTGGTTCCCGAGTCGTACATCCAGTACGGCTTCAACTCGATCTGCAGGTCGCCCGAGCGCTCGCGATGCCAGGTGTTGCGCATCGCCTCGAAGGCCGGCGCACCGGCGCGGCTGCCGCTCTCGAGCTCGGCGCGCGTGTACACCGCCTCGATGGCGTGCTCCTCGAGGAGAAGCCTGCGCGCCTCCTCCGAAACGTCGGGAAGGCTCACGGACTTTTGCGCCATGAGCAACCGGTTGAGCAGCACCCCATGCGCCGACATCGAGAGCGCCCAGCGCCCGTCGCCGAACTTCTTCACGAGACCCGCGTTGAGCCGCGCGAGCAGTTGCGCGGGGCTGACGCGTCCCGCATCGCGGCCGAGCGACTGGCTGTACTCCGGCGCCGGCATGAAGCCGTGGTCGGCCGTGAGCACCGCGAGGTAGTTGTCGCGCCCGACGGAGGTGTCCAGGTCGTTGAGGAAGTCCTGCACCGCGCGATCGAGGTAGAGCACGTGGTCCTGCGAGATGCGCGACTCCGCGCCGTACGCGTGGTTGATGTAGTCGTGGCTCGAGAGGCTCACGACGAGGATGTCGGGCGCGGCGTCGCGTCCCAGGCTCTCGCCTTCGATCGCGGCGCGCGCAAAGTCGAGCAGCAGGGCGTCGCCGAAAGGGCTCGCGAGGACATCGGCGTAGAAGCGAGGCATGAGCTCGTACTGATCCCGGCCCACGCCCTGGCCGAGCGTCTTCGGGAGCTTCCCGCCCCGGGCAAACCAGGGACGCTCGTCGGGAACGGATCGCGCATAGGCCGATTCGGCGAGGAGCGGCTTCCATTCCTGGTGGAAGTACGTGTCTGCGATCTTCTTCGCGTTGAAGTCGGTCACCCACTTGGGGTGCTCCTTCATGTAGTAGGTGGTCGAGGCGAACTCGCCGGTCTGGGCCTGGAACACGTAGGCCGTCCCGGACTTGCCCGCGGGCAGGACGGCGCCGCGGTCCTTGCCCGAGATCGCGATCACCTTCGAGCGGGCGTCGAGGCGCTTCAGCACGTCGCCCAGCGATTCCACCATGAGATTCTTCGGGCTCGCGCCTTCGAGCCGCGCGCCCACTCGGCCGACGTACGGCGCCGAGGGATCCGCGACGCAGTTCTCGAGCTCGCCGGTCCCGGGATTGCGCCATTGGTTGGCGATGATGCCGCTGCGGTGCGGATAGGCGCCCGTGAGGATCGTCGCGTGCCCGGGCCCCGTCTCGGTGACGGCATAGCCGTAGTGCGCGTCGGAAAACCAGGCGCCGCGATCGAGGAAACGCTTCAGGCCATCGGGCGCGAGCTGGTCCCAGTACTCGACCACCTGGCGCTGCGGCAGGCCGTCGACGACCAGGAGGACCACGAGCCGCGGCCGCTCCCCGCTGACCGGGGCGGGAGGAGTCGGATGGGTCGCGGCGCAACCCGCCACGAAGGCGAGCGCCGCGCCGAAAAGGGCCAACGTCGAGCGAGGGAAGGAGCTCAGGGTCCGCACAACCGCGATTCTTTCACGAATCCGCATGGATCCTGCGCGCCGTGCTATGAAAGAGAGCCATGCCATTCGCCTACTACGACCGCCTCGGGGCTGGGAGCCAGCGCACTTATCGCAGGAGCGACGCCATTCGACGCATCGAGATTCCCGATGTGCGGCCGCTGGTCGAGCTCGCGCGCGCGATCGCGCCGATCCTCGAATCGGGCGATCGGGCGGGGGTGGAGAAGGCGTGCCGGGCGCTGGTCGCGGCGATCAACTCGCGCCTTGCGACGCCGCCCGTGCTCGTGCGCGTCCTCGAGCGAAGGCCCGCGAATTCCGGAGGCGAGCTCCAGGGGCTCTACGAACCCGACGAAGTGACCGGGGGCGAGGCGCGCATTTCCGTGTGGATGCGCACCGCGCAGAAGGTGCAGGTGGTCAAGTTCCGCACGTTCCTGCGCACGCTCGTGCATGAGGTCTGCCATCACCTCGACTACGAGCTCTACAAGCTGGCGGAGACGTTTCACACCGAAGGCTTCTACGCGCGCGAATCCGCGCTCGTGCGCGAGTTGCTGGGCGAAGCGCTCACCTGACGGCGCGCTCGCCGCGCCTCGCCCGGTCGACGCGCACGATCAGGTCGTCGGCGATCTTGTTGCGGGCGAAGAGATTGAGCGTGATCGGCTTGATCGGCGAGAAGACGATCTCGTCGCCGAATCTGCCGGGGGTAGAGAGCCTGAGCGTCACCCGCGGCGGATTCGTCATCGTGGAAGCGCTCACGTTCATGATGTTCGAGAGCGCCACCCGGTCCTCCTTG
This sequence comes from Burkholderiales bacterium, assembly GCA_017880705.1. Lineage (GTDB taxonomy): Bacteria > Pseudomonadota > Gammaproteobacteria > Burkholderiales > Usitatibacteraceae > Usitatibacter. The sequence goes on along the minus strand of JADGRS010000192.1, from coordinate 3,478 downwards.
CCGCCGTTGCGCACCAGGAGGTAATCCCCGCCGTCGTAGACCTCGTCCACGAGATCCCAGACGAGCTTCCTCATCACGACGTACCCGAGCACGGCCACGGCGATGGGCGGCAGGATGAGGAACGGCTGGCTTCGAAATGCGCCGACCGAGAGCGACACCGTGACGGCGATCGCCACGACGCCGAAGAGAATGATCGGCAGCACCCGCTTGTGGAATGCCGTGGGTCCCGAGATCTTCGTCATGTATCGGTGCCCTCCCGTGTCCATCCGCCGGTGCCATTCGCGGTGTCGGCGGTCAACTCGAAGCGATCGCCGCACACGGTGCACTTGAAGCGATACCGCACTACGCCGGGAAGCGCATGGGTCGCGAACGCCGACTCCAGCGCCTCGTGCTCCGGGCCGCTCAGCTCCTCGGACAGGATGCGGGAGAGTACACCGCGATCGACCTCGATGGCGGCCAGCCGGATCGCGTGCAGCAGATCGTCCGGCGAGCGGAACTGGTGCGTGTGCAGCTCGGCACACTCATCGCAGGGCAAGTCGATTTCCTTGTAGGATGGGGCTGACGGCACCTTGGGACTGGACCAATGCCGGTCGCCGCCACAGACGCGCATCATGCACTTTCCCGGTGATCCGGGTGAAGGAGTTCCCCATGAAATCGCTGCCGATCCTCGCCGCCCTTTCCGCTACGTTGGCTCTGGGCGTCGCATTCGGCCAATTGCCCGAAGTGAAGCCGCCGCCCCCGCCGATAAGCACCGTCGCACAGTCGGTGAAAGACGAAGCCATCACCGCCAAGGTGACCGATGCCCTGTCTTCCGATCCCGAGTTGAAGGGCATGGAGTTCACGGTCGCGACCGCCGACGGCGTCGTGACTCTCAACGGCACCGCGAACGCGGCTGACCAGATAGCGCGCGCGTTGGCGATCGCGAGAGCCATCGATGGCGTGAAGTCCGTCACCAGCATCCTCGCCGTCAAGCCGTCCTGAGAAGCGCAGTCCCGCGCGCCTAGCGCGCGGGATGAGCCACCGTCGCGTTGGCGAATCCCGCGCCGTCGAGCGCGCGGCGCACAGTCCCGTCCGCCTTGGCCTCCTCGATGAATCGCGCGGCCCACTCGCGAGCCGCTGGGTGATTCTTCGGCACCACGACCACCACGCCCGTGGACTGGATCACGTCGTCGAGCAGGCGCGTGCCGGGCATCTTCCTCGAGAACTCCGCCAGTGCGTCGCGCCCCATCGCGAGCGCATCGAGCCCGCCCCGGCCCAGAACCTCCACCGCGGCGTCGGGAGTCGCATACAACGTGAGGGACGCCTGCTTTAGCGCCTTGGCGACGGTGCGCGAGGTGCTGGTTCCCTCGACGCCGCCCACGCGGATTCCGGTACGGTCCACGTCGACAACGCTGCGGATGTCGGAGCCCGCGCGCACGAGATAGGCGCTCTCATAGACGACATACGCGGGGCCGACGTCGACGAACTTTTCGCGCTCCGCATCCTGCGGCATGAACGAGATGTCCCACGCGTCCTTCGATGCCGCGGCGGTGATCTCGCCGGAGTTTCGATACTCGACGAGCCGCATCGGAACGCCCAACTTCGCGGCGCCCGCCTTCCCAAGCTCCACGGTCACGCCGCGCGGCTGCCCGGAAGCCGCATCGCGGGTGGCCCAGAAAGCGGAGGCCGCGGGACCGACGCCGATCGCCACGCGAAGCGTCCCCGTCGGCGCGATATCCGCCACGCGTACTGCGGGCGCATCGACGCACGCCGCGAGCGCGAGCACGAAGGGCGCGAGGAGCGATCCCGCATGGGTGACGGGCTTCATTTCACACCGAGGAGGATCAGAACGGCCAGGACCACGGCGCTAATGGCTTTCATGAGGCTCCTTGCGATCGCGCGCTACCCGCGACAGGTATTCGGGAAGCGTCGCCGTCGCCAACGGCTTCACCATCACGCGGATGTCGTTCGTCCGCTCGCCCATCGGCACATCGAGACGCCTGCGCACCTCGACGTAGCCGAGTTTCTCCCAGAACCGTTCGGCCCGGGTGTTTCCTTCCACGACCCCGAGACGCAGCCATCGTGCGCCGTTGCCTCGCATCCAGTGCTCCAGCCCCTCGTAGACGAGGCGCGCGGCGCCGCCTCCATGCAGCGGCGTCGCGATGACGAAGAGCCCAATGTGCCACACCCCCGGGACGAACAGGTTCGAAATCACATCGGCCATGCCGATCATCCTGCCGTCGGGCCCGGAAAAATCGAGAACCCACTTCTTCTCGAAGGGCCACCCGGCCGGCGGCAACGACTCGAATACTTCGCGCGCCCTCGCGGGGCCTGGAGGCGTGCCATCGACAACGATGTTGTACTCCGGATTACTTTCGAAAAACTCCTGGAGCTTCGGAATCGCTTCGGCCGTCATTTCGGCGCAGCGAAATGATGCGGCGTTGAAGAGGATCACGTTCCGCCGGTAGCCACATAGGGGTAGATTTCATCGGCGATCCAGCAATTGGCCGGGAGCAGCGCGAACACCGTGCCCGCAAGCCAAACGCCCCACCGCCGGCGTCGCTCCCAATAACGCAATGCGTCGTCGAGAAGTTCACGCGGCGAGATCCGTTCCCCATCGGCGATCATTTGCGTTTCCTCATAAGGAGCGCCGGGATATCGCCCCGACCCCAGCCGGAATCGTAAACCGTTTCGCGCCGGGCAACAGATTCGCGCAAGGCAGGGCGTGTAGGGTGGCGCCACAAATTTCGGACGTTCGCTGGAGGGGAGCCTCGCATGCGTACCCAGTTGAGCCGTTCACTCGTCGGATGCCTGCCGATGCTGCTCGTGTCCGCCGCGACATGGGCCCAGACACCGCCGGCAACCCCCGCGGCACCCAAGGCATCGCCCGCGCAGGCGGCGCCTGCCCCGGCGCGCAACCAGGCGGGCGTCATCGTCCTGGTCGACGGCAACGCACGCCTCCTGCCGGGCGGAACCGGGGGGAGCCAGGCGAAGGTCGGCGACGTGGTCACCGAAGGCGACGTGCTGGTCAGCGGCAAGGATGGCGAGGTCCACGTGAGGATGCAGGACGCGGGCTTCCTCGTGCTGCGGCCCAACAGCCGGATCCAGATCGTCGGCTACAAGGCCGACGGCGGCGACGACGACAAGGAAGTGCTTCGCCTCATCGTCGGGGGACTGCGCTCCATCACGGGATGGATCGGCAAGTTCAACTCGAAGGCCTATCGGCTGCAGACGGCGACCGCGACGATCGGAATTCGCGGGACGGATCACGAGGCCCGCTACCTGCCCGAGACCTCGTCCGAAGGCGAAGCCGGCACCTACGACCGGGTCTTCGCCGGCCAGACTGTCATCGAGACTCCCACCGAGAACACGGCCATCGCACCGAACCAGGCGGGATTCGTGTCCGTTCGCCCTCGCGAACGGCCGCGGCTGCTCGCCCAGATTCCGGGCTTCTTCCGACCGGGGCCCCATGAGGCGGAGATCAACCAGAAGCATGCCG
>JADGRS010000010.1 GCA_017880705.1 Burkholderiales bacterium | reverse complement strand
CGATGACCGATACCGAGCCGGAGAACGTGTTGGCCACGTAGACCCGCGTGCCGGACGGATTGACAGCGATGCCGAACGGATTGGACCCAACGGGGATCGAGGTGATCACCGTAGTGGTCGCCACATCGATGACGTGGACCTCGTTGTTTGATGCCGCCGCCTGGTAGGCCCGGGCTCCATCGGGGCTCAACGCGATGTTGGTCCCGCCGCCCGCGCCCGCCGGCAAGGGCGTGGTCGCGGACACATCGAGGATGGATGTGTCGATTGTCACCGCCCTCCCCGAGCTCGCGCCTACGACGACGTAGGCCACTCCTCCAGCGGGATTGGCGGCCACTCCGCCGGGGGTTCCCGCGCCTATCGAAATGGTCTTCACCACGGTATTGGTGGCGAGATCGATGAGAGCAATGTTCGGGGTGGTCTGGCTCGTGATGATGGCGAATTGCGTCATCGAACCTGCGACGGGAGTCACGCTCACCGTGCCGGAAGGGGAGCCAGTGCCCATCACATTGGTGGCCGTGACGGAGCATGTGTAGGTCGTCCCGTTCGCAAGGCCGGTCACAACGATCGGGCTTGCGGATCCGCTAGCCGCGTGGCCCGGCGCGCACGTGACCGTGTAGCTGGTGATCGCCGATCCGCCGTCCGAAGCCGGTGCCGAGAACGAGATCGAGGCGTGGCCGTTCCCGGGCGCCGCTGTGCCGATCGTGGGAGCGCCCGGAGCTGTCGCGCAGGCGGGCGTATTGAACGTCGAGTCTGCGCCGGCCGCATTGTCACCGGCATTCGTCGCGTCCACGCGGAAATGATAGGTGGTTCCGCACGCCAATCCGGTCACTGCGGCGGAGACTGACGCGGAAGACGCGCTGGCGCTCAATGGGCTTTGCGTCGCCGCGATCGTGCCGCCGTATGCGGTTGTGGTGCCGTACTCGAAGGTGACGAGGGTCGTCGTGCCGTTCGCGCTTATCGTGCCATTCAGTGTGGCGCCGGCGGCGGTAACGGCGGTTGCCGTCGTGGTCACCGCCGACGGAAGAGCGTCGGTAGCCGTGCCGCTCACGTTCACGACGTAGGTCGGATTGACCGTATCGTCGCTTGCGACGGTGATCGTCGCCGTGCGCGAGCCGGATGCGGCCGGCGAGAACGTCACGTCGATCGAGCATGCGCTCGATGGAGCGAGGATCGTGGAAGGCGTGCAGGTGCCGCCGAGGACGAAGTCGCCGGGATTCGCGCCGCCGGGCGAAATCGCGGTGAGCGCGCGAGACGCGCTGCCGGCGTTGCTGACCGTTACCGACTGGATCGCACTCGCGGAGCCGACCGCGGTCGACGGGAAGACGAGGCTCGCCGTCGAGAGCACGACCTCGGGCGCTGCGGTCGTCTCAGCCTGGTAGCCGGAAGCGATCCGGAAATTCGCGCTCGCGAGCGACAAGCTCGCGATCGCATCACCCACCGACGACGTGAGCCGGTAGTTCGCCGAGCCCATGCCCCCGATGCCGTTGTTGAGGCTGCTGGCCGTGATCCTGTAGTTGGCGCTGAGCGGGGTCGAGGCCGATGCGTAATGGCTCAAGGCCGTGGCCGCCGCGGCCAGTACTATCGCCACCTTCGTCAGGAGGGCTCCCGCGCGCTTCACGATCAGTCCAGGCCGTGCGTCGACTTGCGCTCGAAGGAGAACGTGATCGGCGTCACCGATGCCGGCTTTGCCGTGAACTCGCCCGGCTCCCGACCGATACCGAAGGCAGCGTCTCCTGCCACAGGGCGGCGCGTTGATCGGGTTGGCCGGTCGCGTCAGTTCCAAATCGCATCGGTCGAGCTGGGGCACACGCAACTCGGGCCCCCCAACAGCACCCGGCCTGCGAGCGGCCCCGAATAGGCCCACACCGCGCACTGGGTCGCACCGGACTTCAGCGTCACCGACGAGGTCGAGCAGGTGTTCGTCGAAACGCTGCCCAAGAGGGTCGAGGCCAGCGCGGCCTCGTTGGCCATCGTCGCCGTGTAGGTTGAGGCGGTCCCCGGCGTGCCGAGAGCGAAGCAATCGAAATACGATTGCCCGAGCCCGTTGGAATGCTTGGCCTGGCAGCTGCCGCCCGAGCAGCAGCCCGTGCCTGCGCACTCGCAGCCATTGCCGGCCTGGCCATTGCAATGCCGGAATCCCGAGTTGCACGTGAACCCGCAGCCGCCTCCGGTGCACGTCGCCGCGCCGTTTGCCCCGCCGCTGCACGCATTTCCGCAGGTGCCGCAGTTCGAGGGATCGCCGGCGAGGTTCACGCAATTGCCATTGCAATTGGGAGTCACCTCTCCGGTGCACGATCCCCAGCCCAGTCCGTCGCCGTTGCACAGACGCATCCCCATCGAGCAGCCGGGAGCGACGGTCGCACCTGCGGAGTAGCAGGTCACGCGGTCGCCGGCAATGCATCCCGCGCGGAAGGCGTACGCGCTTGACGCGAGCGCCTGCCTCGGTGTCATCTCCGCGTCGGCGCCCACCGTCACGCCCAGGTAATACGGCACGTCGAAGATCAGCGCGATCGGGGTGACGGAGCCCAGCGTGGTGCTGAATTGCCCATTGGTGACGGCCACCGATGGCTGCGTTTCCTGCCACAGCGCCGACCCTCCGCTTGCGACGTTGTAGATCCTGAAGGTCATCGAGATCGATCCGTTCACCGTCGTCGACGATGCGTTCGTGAGGATTCCCTGGTAGCTCATCGTCGGGGGAAGCGAAGCGTCGGCTTGCGCGGCGGCAAGCGCTATGACGGCCGCAGCGAGATGCGAGCCCACCGCTCGCCGCAAGAGGCGATCGACGTTCATTGTCGGCAATCTCCCTGGGGTCCCGAACGGGACCTTCTCAGGCTTTGTACAGGGCCCGGCGTGACGCGAGCGTCACGCGTCGCGGGCGGTACGTTGCGCTGCGGCGAGCAGCGCGAGGTTCACGGGATTGCGGTGGAGGAAGCTCTGGCGATACTCGCCAGGCACGTGCTCGGAAGCGACGCGCCGGACCCAGTCGCGGCCCTCGGCGAGCACCCGGTGGGCGCGCTTGTCGAGCTTCGCGGCGAGGAACACCTGAGCGGCAACCCACAACACCTCGATGCGATAGAAGTTGTCGGGCTCGAACTCGGCGAAGAGGCGCAGCGCCGCATCGATCTGCGGCTCCGCGCGGTCGAGCGCTCCCTGCGCTAGCGCGCATCCCGCGGCGCGCACGTGCGCCGCAACCGCCATTCCGTATCGTTCGCGCGCTTCGGCCCAGGCCGCGACCGCGGTCGCCATCGACTCGCCTTCGGCGGCCGGGACGATGCCGGAGGCGACGAGGCTCACGAGGCGGTTGTTGCCGTCGTCCACGTCGCCTCCGAGGAGCCCCAGCGCCGCACGCACGGGCGTGATCGCGTCGCCGCCCGCGAGACGAGCGACCTCCGCGCGATGCGCCATCCAGATCGCCTGCATCTTAGTCGCAAGGCCGGTGGCCTCCTCCGAGAGCAGCCGCGCAGCGCGTGCATGCTGGCCGACTTGCGCATAAGCGAGCGCAAGCCTGTGGGCCGTCGCGAAGATCCAATGGCGCGTGCCGGCGCGGCGGAATTCGGCGAGCGATTCCTCGAGCATCGCGATTGCCTCGTCGTAGTGGCCGAGATCGCGCAGGCGGTGCGCGAAGAGCGCTTGCGTCTGCAGCGGCGTGCCCTTCAACAGTTCCGACTCGCGCGAAAGCTGCAGCGCCTGCCGCCCGTATTCCGCCGCGCGGGTGAGCTTTCCGCGCTTGCTCGTCGTGGTCGCGAGATTGGAGAGCGTCGTAGCGAGCAAGTCCTTGAAGCCTTCGGCGGCGGCAATTGCCCGCGCCGCTTCGAACGCGTCGAGCGCGTCGGCGAGACGATTGGCGAGGGCGAGCGTGATGCCGAGCTGGATCAGGAACTCGATGCGCGATCGCGGCTCGAGGGTCGTGCCGGCCCACTCGCGCAGCGGCTCGAGGAGCGCGAGCGCCTCGTCGACACGGCGCAGCTCGCACAGCCCTCCCGCGACCACCAGCTTGAAGCGCACGGAAAGGTCGCCGCGCCGCAATCGCCCCGCGAGCTTGATGCCGATGCGCCCCGTCTCGACGGCCACTTCGGATTCGCTGCGGTTGCTGAAGAACTCCGCCTTGCAGAGCAACGCCCGCAGGCGCTGCGCATCGTTGCGGGCGGACGCCTCGGCGGCAAGCACCGATGTGCAAGTGGATTCCCCGAGATCGTTGTACATCATCGCCTCGGCGCGCGCGAGCAGCGCTTCGAACGCCGCATCGCCATCCTTGCATGCAGCAAAGCAATGCGCGGCGCGCGCGAGCAGGCTCGCCTCCTCGATCCTGCGGCCGGCCGCCTTGGCCTGGGCGGCGGCTCGCGCGAAGGCGTGGCCGGCCTTGTGATTTTCACCCGCGGCCTCGCAATGCTGGGCGACTCGCGCGGGTTCGGCAGCTGAGGACTCGAGGCAGGCGGCGATTTCCGCATGCAGGCGTCGCGCGATCGCCTTGGGCACGGACGCCAGCGTGGCCTCGAAGATCAAGTCGTGCGCGAAGCCGCCGTCGGCGAACACGTGCGCGGCGTCGAGCTCCGCCCAGGCATCGGCGAGCTCCAGGGAACGCGCGCCCAAGACCCGCGCCGCGAGCTCGGTGGAGAATTCCTGCCCCGCGACCGCCGCGCAGCGCGCGATGCGGCGCGCGGCGGGCGTGAGCCGCTGAAGGCGCCGCTCTATCAGCGCCGCGACGCTCTGCGCGAGCGGAAGGCGTACGCCGGCGTCGAGCTGCTCGAGCAGCATCGCCTTCACGGTCTCGAGCACGAACAGCGGATTGCCGCCGGTATGGCGAGCGATCTCCGGCGCGAATCGCACCGCGTCGAAGCCCGGAAGCTCGAGCGACTCGAGAAGATCCATCACCTGCGGTATCGTGAGCGGCGGCAGCTCGATGCGGCGCCCGCCTGCGGAGATCAGCGCATCGAGAAAGGCGCGAGCGTGCTCGCCGAGCTCGTCGCCGCGGCAGGACACGATAAAGGGCATGCGGCGGTCCGAAGTGATGGTCGTCCGCAGGGCCTCGACGGAGGCCGGGTCGGAGTAGTGCAGGTCCTCGAACACGATGCCCGCCAGCCCTTCCGCGAGCGCTTGCTCGAGCAACGCCTCGACCGCGCGCAGCAGCCGTGCGAGGCCGGCCTTGTCGCGGATCGGCTGCGCGTGTCCCAGCTCCGGCAGCAGGCTGGCGAGCTGCGTGCGCACTCCCGTAGTGAGAGGGGTTAGCAGGCGCGCCACGAGATTGCGCAGAACGCGCGCGAGAAGGGAGAAGGAAACAAGCGCATCTCCCGGCCGCGCCGAGATTATAGGCACCTGTCCGTGGCTTGCGGCGAAGTCGGCCAGGATCCGCGTCTTGCCGACACCGGCCACGCCTGTGACGATCGCGCTATCCGATGCCGCCCAGCGCTCTTCGAGCAGGGCCCACTCACGCTCGCGGCCGATGAGACGCGGGGGTCGGAGCACCGAGGGTGGCGCCTGGCGGGGTGCGACTAAGGGTGCCGCCTCGCGTGCGAGGCGAATCGTGCGCGCCAGTTGCTCGGTCTCCGCGGACGGCCGCGCGCCGAATTCCCTGGCGAGCATCGCTTCGAGGCGATCGTAGGCCACCTGCGCTCGCGCTACGTCGCCGGCCAGATAGTGCGCGCGCATGAGCGCGCGGTGGTTCTGCTCGTTGTCCGGATCCACGTCGAGCAATCGGCCTGCGATGCGGATGCTCGCGTCGTGTTCACCGGCGCCTTCGGCTTCGGCCAGCTCTCGGCGCATGCGTACGACGAACGCTTCGCGCCGCGCGCCGCGTGCCCGCTCCACCCACCGCGCGAGTTCGTCCTCGCTGCCGTAGTCGAATCGGCCCAGCAGCGGGCCGTGTGCATCGACGCTATCGAGATCCGTGGATAGCCGCGGGCCGAGGCGAAGAGCCGCGTGGCCGGTGATCAATTCCTCGCCGGTATGCTTTTTCACCCGCAGCAGCTGCTGGCGCAACGCCTGGCGCGCGATCGGCTCGTCCGACTCGGGCCAAAGCATCGTGGCCGCCTGCCGGCGCGAGATTCCCGGCTCGATCGCCGCGAGCGCGAAGAGTGCCGCTGCGCGCCGCTCCAGCGGTTGCTCCACACCAACAGGGGAAATGAGTGCCGGGTTGCCGACAAGGCGCAAAGTCCAGCCTTGCAGGCGCGCATGCCTCTTACCGCTAGCGTCGCTGTGGGTGGCACGTATCGCGGGGCGAGCGGCGACCCCTCGCCCCTTCGCGCGCCTGCGCCCGCTCACCACCGCGCCGGCGGCTTCTTGTTGATGGTGATGTGCCGGCTCTCGACGGAGATGTATCCGCCCGCGGTGAGGTCGCGAAAGATGCGGCTCACCATGTCGCGCGACGCCCCCACGCGCTCCGCGATCTCCTGCTGCGTGAGCTTCTCGGGAATCTCGAGCTTGCCGTCCTTCTCGACCGCCATGTTGAGGAGCAGCCGCGCGACGCGCCCATAGACATCGAGGAGCGCGAGATCCTTCACGCTGTTGGTGGCGAGCCGCGCGCGGTCGATGATCTTGGAGATCATCTCGAGCGCGAAGTCGGGGTTCTTGCGGATGGCTTCGCGGATCGGATCACGGGACACGACCGAGAACGCGGTCGATTCCATCGTCATCACCGAGGCGGAGCGCGGATTGCCGTCAAGGGCCATCTCGCCCACGTACTCGCCGGGGCCCTGCATGTCGAGGATCATCTCGTGGCCCTCGGTATCCGACAGGAAGATCTTCACGCGCCCCGTGAGGATCACGAACACCGAGTCGCTCGAGTCGCCCTCGGTGATGAACACCGTGTTCTTCGGGTAGCTGCGCAAGCGCCCAAGCGCCGCCAGCTCCCTCACGAAGGGATCGGCGATGCCGCTCAGCTGTGCGGCGCTGGGTGAGTCCCCTGTCATGGTTTTTTATGGGGGCGCGGAGGAATGCCAGTCTAGCACCCGGCACGGTGCGCGTTAAGATACGCCCATGAGCGAGTCGGAAGGCGCAGCCCACGCGACGATGCGCGCCTTCTCCGTGGCGGCGATCGCGCTCGCCGGGCTCGTGCTCTCGCTGATGCCCGCCATGGGTGGCCTTGACGACTCCCTGCTCGATCTCGAGTGGCGGCTTTTGCGCAGGTTCGATCCGCGCCCGGCCCCCGACGACATCGTCATCGTCGGGATCGATTCCGCCAGCGTGGATGCAATTCCCGCGCCGCCGGGCTTGTGGCACGAGCCGCTCGGCCTCGCGCTCGCGCGCATCGCCGCGTCGAAACCCCGCGCCATCGGGCTGGACTATCCCTTGCCGGAGCGATCGTTCGATTCGATTCGCCCCGGGCTCGATCGCGCGCTCTTCAGGGGCCTCGCGGCCGCGGCGCAGAACGGGCCCTTCGTCGTGACCCTCACCATCGATTCGAACACCCGCTCGGCGCGGCGCATCCACACGCCGTTCCTCGCGGTGCTGGGCGACGCGCGCCTCGGCATCGGCCTCCTGGCCCGGGACGGCGATGGCGTCACTCGCCGTTTCTCCATCCTCATTCCCACGGAGGACGGCGGCTTTCCCACCTTCACGGGCCGGCTATGCCGCGCCTTGACGAAACAGTGCGGCGACGGCCTCATCGATTACGCGCTCGGCGCGCCGTTTCGCTACGTCCCGCTGAAAAGCGTCCTCGAGGCGCAGGATGCCGAGCTCCTCGCGAAGCTCTTCCACGACCGGATCGTGCTGATCGGCGATGCGCGGCAACATTCCGATCGCATCGACGTTCCGGTGAATCTCGCGGGATGGGAGCGGGAGGGCCGCGATTCGCCGGCGATCGTGGTGCACGCGCAATCGTTGCGCACCGCGCTCCTCGACGCCGCGCCGCGCGAGGCCTCGCGGCCGCTCTCGGTGCTCTTCGTCTTCATCGCGTCGCTCCTCTTTCTCGTGCGCGACTGGCGTCTCGCCCTGGGGTCGCTCGCGCTCGCCGCCGCGGTGGCCTTCGCCGTCGCGGTGTACGCCCTGCACGGGGGCCTCTTCGTTCCGGTTGCCGCCGTCCTGGCCACGCTCGTCCTCGCGTTCGCCTCGCGGGCCCTCACCGCGTGGGCCGCCTACTACCGCACCTCCCGCAGGCCGAATATTCGGCACTCTGCCTGAGCACTTTCCGGCTGCATCCCGGGCTCCCGGACCGCAGAATTGGTTCCAGGTCGTGGGTTACCTCCTCTCCCGCGGCCTTGGCTGGCGACGTGAGGCCAAGAGCATGCCGCCCGCTTACTTCCCTCTCCCCGGTCCCCAGGCCGGGGAGAGCTTGTTTTTTTGAGACAATACGACTCCCCGTTCTCGCCCTCGTCCCCGAGGGAGTGCCCTATGTGCGGAATCGTCGGAGCCATCGCCAGCCGCGACGTCGTGCCCATCCTCACCGAGGGGCTGAAGCGCCTCGAGTATCGCGGCTACGATTCCGCCGGCATCGCGGTCCTGAACGACGGCATTCGCCGGGTGCGGCGCGTGGGCCGCGTGGTCGAGATGGAAAATGCGGTCCGCGCCGAGGACCTCAAGGGAATCATCGGCATCGCCCACACACGCTGGGCGACCCATGGCGGCGTCACCGAGTCCAATGCGCATCCGCACGTGTCCAATGACGAGATCGCGGTCGTGCACAACGGCATCATCGAGAATCACGAGGAGCAGCGCGCGCGCCTGAAGGGCCTCGGCTATGTCTTCGAGTCGCAAACCGACACCGAGGTCGTCGCCCATCTCGTGCATCACTACTTCAAGGCGAGCGGCGATCTCTTCCTCGCGACGCGCAAGACCGCGGCGGACCTTCGCGGCGCCTATGCGATCGGGGTCGTCGCCCTCGCCGATCCCGACACGATGACCGGCGCGCGCATGGGGTGCCCGCTCGTCGTCGGACTGGGCGACGGCGAGAATTTCCTTGCCTCCGACGTCTCCGCTCTCATCGCCGAAACGCGCCGCGTGATCTATCTCGAGGACGGCGACGTGGTCGCGTTGCAGCGCTCGGGCGTGCGCGTGGTCGATCGCGCCGGCACCGAGGTGCATCGGGTCGTCCACATCTCCGAGCTCAGCGCGAACGCCGTCGACCTGGGCCCTTACCAGCACTACATGCAAAAGGAGATCCACGAGCAGCCGCGCGCCGTATCGGACACCCTCGAAGGCGTGATCGATTCGGGGGTCGATGCCGAGGGCCTTTTCGGCGCGGGATCGGAGTCCGTCTTTCGCGACATCGATTCGGTGCTGCTCCTCGCGTCGGGGACGAGCTACTACGCGGGGCTGGTGGCGCGCTTCTGGATGGAGGGCGTGGCGCGGGTGCCCTGCTCGGTCGAGCTCGGGCACGAGTACCGCTACCGCGATTCCATTCCGAACGCGCGGCAGCTGATCGTCACGATCTCGCAGTCCGGCGAGACGCTCGACACCATGGAGGCGCTCAAGCGGGCGAAGGAGCTCGGCCAGCCGCACACGCTTTCCATCTGCAACGTCCGGGAAAGCGCGATTCCCCGCGCCTCGCGCTTCGTGTTCTACACGCGCGCCGGGGCCGAGATCGGCGTCGCGTCGACCAAGGCGTTCACCACGCAACTCGCGGCGCTCTTCACCCTGACGCTCGCGATCGCCAAGGCGAAGGGCCGGCTCGGGCCGACCGCCGAGTCCGACGCGATCGCGCAGCTGCGTTTCGTGCCCGGAAGCATCCAGCACGCGCTCAACCTCGAGCCGCAGATCCAGGCGTGGGCGGAACGCTTCGCGCAGCGCGAGCACGCGCTCTTCCTCGGGCGCGGCATCCACTATCCGGTGGCCCTCGAGGGCGCGCTCAAGCTGAAGGAGATCTCCTACATCCACGCCGAGGCGTACCCGGCGGGCGAGCTGAAGCACGGCCCCCTCGCCCTGGTCGACGCCTCGATGCCCGTTGTCGTCATCGCGCCCAACGACGCGCTGCTCGAGAAGGTGAAGTCGAACATGCAGGAAGTGCGCGCGCGAGGCGGCGAGCTCTACGTCTTCGCGGACCTCGACAGCCACTTCACCGAGAGCGAAGGCGTGCACGTGATCCGCACGCCGCGCCATGCGGGCCTGCTATCCCCGATCGTGCACGCGATCCCGGTGCAGCTCCTCGCCTACCACACGGCGCTGAGGCGAGGCACAGACGTCGACAAGCCGCGCAACCTCGCGAAGGCGGTCACGGTCGAGTAGGCCCGCGAGGCAGGCGTTGCAGCGGGGCGACCTCGCTGGCCGGTGGTGGCGTGCCGGCCACGTTCATCACCAGGCACACGGTCAGGAAGTAGCCCGCGGTTGCGGCGAGATCGACCACGCCCCCCTCGCCGAACTGCTCGAGAGCCGCGGCGTAGTTCGCATCCGCGACGAAGCTTTCGCGCAGGAGCTCGGTGACGAAATCGTGCACCACCTCTTCGTCCTTCGCCATGTCCGCGGGCCGATTTCCTGCGCTCACCGCATCAAGCGTCTGGCGCGAGACGCCCGCCTTGATCGCAAGGGGGTAATGCAGGATCCATTCGAACTGATTGGTCACGTGCCGTGCCGTGAGAAGGATCGCGAATTCGACGAGCCGCTGCGGCAGCGCGTTCTCGAAGCGCAGGTATTCGCCCACGCGCCCCAACCGATCCATGAGCGCCGGACTGCGCATGAGGGCGATGAACGGGCCCACGACGCCCTTGCGGGGACCGGCGATGAGCTCCGCGGCCGCCTTGCGTTGTACTTCGCTCATTTGGGAGGGAGCCAGGGGCGGCATGCGTTCTCTCATGACGTCCTCGCGTCGGAAATGAAGAACAGGGCGATGGCGCTCGCGATGAGCGCCGCGCCCGCGGCGACGAGCGCGACGGAATATCCCTCGCCCCGCGCGGCCAGGAAGCTCACCAGGAGCGGGCCGGCGATCTGGCCCGCGGCGAAGGACGACGTCATCGCGGCGATGAGCTCACGGGCGCGAGGCCCGGCAACGCGGCGCGCGTCCTGCATTCCCGCCATCGTCACCACCATGAAGGTTCCACCCACCAGGAGCGCTGAGGCAACGATGCCGCCGAGGCCCTTCGTCGCGAGCGGCACCAGCACGCCCGCCGCCATCGTGAAATGCCCCGCGATCCACAACGCGCGATCGGACAGCTTGCGCCGCAACGCCGCGGCGATGAATGTACTGAGGGCCGCCGCCGCGCCGAACACGGGCCACGACCAACCGTACAACGCCGGATCGGCGAGCGCCTCGCGCGCCATCGCCGGCAGGAAGGTCGCGGGAACGATGTAGCCGAAGCCGAATGCGGCGTAGCACGCGATCATGGGAAGCCAGGGGCCATCGCGATGCGCCGCGGCCTGCGTTGGGGTCGACACGGCCATGGGAGCATCGTCGAAGCGATTCCACAGCGCCGCGGCGCCCACGAGCGACACGATGCCGAGCGCGATCCATGCCGCGCTCGACGAAGCGTGCGTGAGAAGCAGCGCCATGCAAGCCGCGCCCGTGAACGTGATTCCGACGCCGACTCCCGCGAACAATGCCGCGCTCAGCACGGCACGCTGCGGCTCGCGCGCATGCGTCGCGAACTGCTCGAGGCACCAGGAAGACGCGAAGACCAGCACCCACGCGCTCGCGACTCCCGCGATGGCGCGCCACGCGAGCCACGACAACAGCCCGTCCGAGAGTCCCATCGCGAGGGTCGAGATGGCGACGGCGGCGAGGCCCATGCGGATCACGCGCGCCGGGCCCATGGGAAGCGCCACCGCCGAGAGCCCGCCCACGAGATAGCCCACGTAGTTCGCCGATGCGAGCCAGCCTCCCTGCACCACGGTGAGGCCCGCGTCGCCGAGCATCATCGGCAGGATCGGCGTGAAGGCGAACCTTCCGATTCCCATGGCGATGGCCAGCGCGGCGAGGCCGGCGAGCGCGGTAGTGGCGAGCGGTCGCGTCATGGGGGCATTGTCTCTTGCGCCGTCGATCTCGTAAAATGAATAATCAAGAACGAAAGGATCTCGAAATGAGAAACCTAGATCTCGATGCGTTGCAAATATTCCGGACGGTCGCGGAGCAGGGCAGCATCACGCGCGCGGCGGCGACGCTGAACCGCGTCCAGTCGAATGTCACCACGCGCGTGAAGCAGCTCGAGGAGCGCCTAGGCACCCAGCTCTTCGTGCGCAACCGGCGAAAGCTCGCGCTGTCCCCGGAGGGCGAGCTGCTTCTCGCCTACGCGGACGAGCTCCTGCGACTGTCCTCGGAAGCGCAGGCGGCGGTGAAGAGCGGCACGCCGCGTGGCGCCTTTCGCATCGGCACGCTCGAGAGCACCGCCGCGGCGCGGCTTCCGTCGATTCTCGCGCGCTATCACCGCGAATATCCCGACGTGCGGATCGAGCTCGTGACGGGAACCAGCGGCGCGCTGGTCGCGCGCGTCCACGCTTTCGAGATCGAGGCCGCGTTCGTGGCGGAGCCATTCACCGCCGCGGGTCTCGATTCCTTGCACGTGTTCGACGAGGAGCTGGTGGTGATCGTGCCGCGAGGCGCGGCGAAGGTCGGCCGGCCGCGGGATGTCGCGGGACGCACGGTGATCGCGTTCGCGGCGGGATGCTCCTACCGGCGCCGTCTCGAGGAGTGGCTCGGCGGCGGCGGCATCGTTCCCGGCCAGGTGATGGAGTTCGGCTCGTATCACGCGATCATCGCGTGCGTGGCGGCGGGCACGGGCATCGCGATCGTTCCCAGGTCGGTCCTCAAGGTGGTCGATTCGCATGGGGGCGTCGATATCGGGCGCCTTCCGCCGCGCTCGGCGCGAGCGCGCACGATGCTAGTGTGGCGTTCCGGCCATCGTTCGATCGCGCTCGAAGCGCTCAAGGCGCACTTTCATTAGCCGCGCGCCACGGCGCGGTCAGAACGAACGAGGCAGCTTCAGCACGTGCTCGGCGATGTAGGCGAGGATCAGGTTGGTCGAGATCGGCGCGACCTGGTAGAGGCGCGTCTCGCGAAACTTCCTCTCCACGTCGTATTCGGCGGCGAAGCCGAAGCCCCCGTGAAACTGCAGGCAGGCTTCGCCCGCCTGCCACGAGGCCTTGGCCGCGAGATGCTTGGCCATGTTCGCCTCCGCTCCGCAGGGCTTGCCCGCATCGAAGAGCTCGCACGCCCTGAATCTCATCAGGTTCGCGGCTTCGACTTCCATGTAGGCCTCGGCGATCGGAAACTGCACGCCCTGGTTGCGTCCTATGGGTCGCCCGAAGACGATGCGTTCGTTCGCGTACTGCGTCACCTTGTCGAGAAACCAGTACCCGTCGCCGACGCACTCCGCGGCGATGAGGGCACGCTCGGCGTTCAGGCCGTCGAGGATGTAGCGAAAGCCGCGGCCTTCCTCGCCGATGAGGTTCTCCGCGGGAATTTCGAGGTTCTCGAAGAAGAGCTCGTTGGTCTCGTGGTTCACCATGTTCTGGATCGGCCGCACCTCCAGGCCGCGCCCGATCGCCTCGCGCAAGTCGACGATGAAGATCGACATGCCCTCGGATTTGCGCGCCGCCTGCGCGGCGGGCGTCGTGCGCGCGAGCAGGATCATGAGGTCCGAATGCTGCACCCGCGAGATCCAGACCTTCTGGCCATTCACGACGTAGCGGTCGCCCTTGCGCGAGGCGAAGGTCTTGATGGCGGTGGTGTCGGTGCCCGCGGTGGGCTCGGTCACCCCCATGGACTGGAGGCGCAGCTCGCCGCGCGCGATCTGCGGGAGATACCTCGCCTTCTGTTCCCGAGATCCATGGCGCAGGAGCGTCCCCATGTTGTACATCTGGCCGTGGCAGGCGCCCGCGTTGCCGCCGGCTCGATTGATCTCCTCCATGATCACGGAGGCTTCGCAGAGTCCCAGGCCCGATCCGCCGAACTCCTGCGGGATCAGCGCCGCGAGCCAGCCCGCCTTCGTGAGCGCCGCGACAAACGATTCGGGATAGCCGCGCCGCGCGTCGACCTCGCGAAAGTACGCCGGCGGAAAATCCGCGCAGAGCGCGCGCACGCCTTCGCGGATCTCCCCGTGGCGCTCGTCGGAGGGGACCCTCATCGGCTCTCTCCTCGCGCGGGAACGATCCTGCGAGTCTCTCCAACCCGCATGACGTCGAATTGCTCGGCAGTCAGGGCCGCGGCGGAGCGCTGCGCCGCGAGCGCCGCCGGAGGCTCGTCGAGCGGCTCGTCGGTGAGGTTCTCGAACGTGCCCCAGTGCATGCCGATGGCGCGGGCCGCGCGCAGGTCCGCGCGCAATTGAACCGCTTCCGCCGGATCGACGTGCATCGTCTTCATGAACCAGCGCGGCGCATAGGCTCCGATCGGCAGGAGCGCCATGTCGAACGGCCCGAGCCGCTCGCCGATGTCGCGCGCGTCCTGCGAGTAGCCGAGATCGCCCGTGTGGATCAGCTTGAGGCCCGCGCCTTCGATCACCCAGCCGCCCCACAACGTCTGGTTGGCATCCCACGGCGTGCGCCTGCTCCAATGTTGCCCCGGGACGAACGTGAGCGTGAGCGGGCCCTCGGCGCGCGATTGCCACCAGTCGAGCTCCTCGACGCGCTCGATGCCGATCTCGTTGAACCAGCTCTTGAGCCCCAGGGGCACGAGGAATAGCGGGCCTCCTCCCGGCAACTCGGCAAGCCGTTTCACGGACGCCAGGTCGAGATGGTCGTAGTGGTTGTGCGACACCAGCACCACGTCGATGCGCGGAAGCTCGTCGATGCCGATCGGCAGCGGCACTATGCGCTTCGGTCCCGCGAATTGAACGGGCGAGGCGCGCTGCGAGAATTGCGGATCGACGAGGATGTTCCTTCCCGCGAGCTGCAGCAGGAACGCGGAATGCCCGATCCACGTCACCGTCGGCTCGCTCACGTTCGCCTTGAGCGCCGCGGCGTCGGTCTTCACGAACGGGATCTTCCAGCCCCCCGGAGGCGGCTGCGGGACGCCGTTCTTCATCTGCTCCCACTTCCAGAGCCAGAAGCTCTGGTTCGCATCGTGCGGATAGTTGTTGCGGAAGCCCCCCGGCGTATGGTGCGGCGCGATGGACTCGGCCTCGGCGTAGAAGCCGGCGAACACTCCGCAGGAGGCGCAGATCATAATGGCAGCCAGTCTACCGCGAGCCAGTTCAATGCGGCCCATGGGGCGCTCTCGATCGATACCGGGATGACGGTTCGCATCATGCCGCAGGAAGGCGCCAAGGCGCGAGGAGCAATCGATTTGGCCGGACCGCTTTCGAACGTCAAGGTCGTCGAGATGGGAACGCTGATCGCGGGCCCCTATTGCGCGCGTCTCCTCGCGGAGTTCGGCGCGGAGGTGATCAAGATCGAGTCGCCCGGCGAAGGCGATCCGCTGCGCAAGTGGCGCAAGCTCCACGAGGGCAACTCGCTGTGGTGGTACGCGCAGGCGCGCAACAAGAAATCCGTCGCGGTGAACCTTCGCGATCCGCAGGGCCAGGCGATCGTGCGCGGGCTCGCGAAGGGCGCCGACATCGTGATCGAGAACTTCCGCCCCGGCACCCTGGAGAAATGGGGCCTCGGCTACGACGAGCTCGCGAAGGACAATCCGGGGCTCATCATGGTTCGCATCTCCGGATTCGGCCAGACGGGCCCGTACAAGGATCGGCCGGGCTTCGGCGCGATCGGTGAGTCGATGGGCGGCATGCGCTACGTCACCGGCTACCCGGACCGCGCGCCGGTGCGCGTCGGGATCTCGATCGGGGATTCGCTCGCGGCGATGTTCGGCGTGATCGGGGCGCTGAGCGCGCTGCACCATCGCTGCGAATCCGGCAAGGGGCAGGTGGTCGACGTCGCGCTCTACGAGGCGGTGTTCGCGATGATGGAGTCGATGCTTCCCGAGTTCGGCATCGGCGGCTTCGTGCGCGAAAGGAGCGGCGCGTCGCTGCCGGGCATCGTTCCCTCGAACACCTATCCGTGCAAGGACGGAAGCTACGTGGTGATCGGCGCCAACGCCGACTCCATATTCAAGCGAATGATGCGCGCCATCGGCAGGCCCGACCTCGCCGACGATCCCTCCCTCGCGACCAACGACGGACGGGTCAAGCGCACCGAGGAGCTCGACGCGGCGATCGCCGCGTGGACCGCGCGCCACGACCTCGAGGAGGTCCTCGCGGTGCTCGACAAGGCGGAAGTCCCGTCGGGACGGATCTATTCGGTGGCCGACATCGTCGCGGACATGCACTACCAGGCGCGCGGAATGATCGAGCGCCACAAGCTCGGCGACCGCGACCTTCTCCTTCCCGGCATCGTGCCGAAGTTGTCGCGCACGCCCGGCGCCACGCAATGGATCGGCCCGCGCCTGGGCGAGCACACCGGTGAAATCCTCTCCCGCCTCGGCTACACCGAGGGAGAGATCGAGGACATGAGAGGGCGCGGCGTGATCGGCTGAGCGCCGCGCGCTGCGCCTGCGCCATCGTCCATTGGGAGAGTAAAATCGGGCTCCCCAACCGGTCTCTGGCCCATGCGGATCCATATCAACGACGTCGCCGTCCGCGACGGTTTCCAGATCGAGAAGGCGTTCGTGCCGACCGCGACGAAGGTCGAGGTCATAAACCAGCTCTCGCGCACGGGCCTGCACAAGATCGAGGTGACGTCGTTCGTCTCGCCGAAAGCGGTGCCCGCGCTGGCCGATGCCGACGAAGTCCTGCGCGGCATCGACCGCGTGCCGGGCGTCGTCTACGTCGCCCTCGTGCCGAACGTGCGCGGCGTGCAGAATGCCGCGGCCACGGCGGCGAAGCCCGACGAGCTGAACGCGGTCGTTTCCGCCTCCGAGACCCACAATCGCGCCAACATCAACCGCACCCACGAGCAATCCCTCGAGGAGCTGCCGACGATGGTGAAGGTCGCTCACGGGGCGGGCATGAAGATCACCATGAGCCTGTCGACCACCTTCGGCTGCCCTTTCGAGGGCCACGTGCACGAAGACGTCGTGCTCGACTTCGTCAGGCGATTTCGCGATCTCGGCTTCGACGGCATCTCGCTCGCGGACACGACGGGAATGGCCAACCCCCGGCAAGTGCGCGAGCTCGTGCGCAAGGTGCTCGAGAAGTTTCCGGCGCCGGACGACAACTACTACACGCTGCACTTCCACAATACGCGCGGCATGGGGCTCGCCAACGTGGTGGCGGGGATCGACGCGGGCGTGCGCTCGTTCGACGGTTCCATTTCCGGGCTCGGCGGGTGTCCGTTCGCTCCGGGCGCCACGGGCAACATCTGCACCGAGGACATGGTGAACATGCTCGAGGACATGGGCTACGACACGCGCGTCGACCTCGCGAAGCTTCTCGCGGTCGCGCGCCGCATTCCCGCCGTCGTTGGACACGACGTTCCCGGGCAGGTCATGAAGGCCGGGCAGACGCTGGAGCTGCACGATCCGCCGGAATTCGCGAGAACCCGATGATCAAGCAACTTCTGGTGCTCGCATTCGTTGTTGGCGCCTGGCCGGCCCGTGCCGGTGACTTCGCCTCCGTCGGCACGCTTTCGCAAGACGACTTCGCCCGCCTGTCGAGGGACCTCGGCGCGGCGCTCTCGTACAAGGGCGTCACGCCCGCGACGCCGCTCGGGCCGCTCGGCTTCGATGTCGGCCTGGAAGCTACCGACACGCGCATCGAGAATTCGTCGATCCTCGAGCGCGCGGGGGCGGGAAGCCACTCGGATCTCGTCATCCCGAAGCTTCACGTGTACAAGGGGCTCTTCGACGGCCTGGACATCGGCGCCTTCATCGGCGGCGCGCCGCAAGTGAGTGCAAGCGTCTTCGGCCTCGATCTTCGCTACGCGATCAGCGACGACGGCCTGGCTACGCCGGCGGTGGCGGTGCGAATATCGGGAACGAAGGCCGCGGGCCTCGGCGACATGAGCCTCGGCACCGCGTCCCTTGACGTGATGGCCTCGAAGAAATTCACGGTCCTCACGCCTTATGTAGGCGCGGGCGTGGTTCGAGTGATCTCGCATGTGGGCGGCGCGGATCTCGCCGACGAGAATTTCACCAAGGGGCGGGCTTTCGGCGGCCTGAACGTGAACCTCATCGGCGCGAACCTCGCGTTCGAGGTGGAGAAGATGGGGAGCAACACCTCGCTCTCCGCGAAGGTCGGCTTGCGATTCTGACAACACCAAGACGAGGAGAAGACATGAAGCGCTTCATACAGGCCGTGGGAGCCTTGTTGCTCGGTGCGGCGATCGCGGCCGGCGCGTGGGCGCAGGCCCCCGAGAAGAAGAAGATCACGATCGCCGTCGGCGGAAAGAGCCTTTTCTACTACCTTCCGCTCTCGGTGGCCGAACACAAGGGCTACTTCAAGGACGAAGGACTCGACGTCGAGATCCCGGATTTCCCGGGCGGCGCGAAAGCGCTTCAGGCGCTGGTCGGCGGAAGCGCGGATTTCGTCTCGGGCGCCTACGAGCACACGATCAACATGATCGCGAAGAAGCAACCCATCAAGGCAGTGGTGCTGCAGCTCAAGTACAGCGCCATCGTGCTCGTCATGCCCAAGGAGAGGGCGGCGCATTACCACAGCGGCCGCGACCTCAAGGGCCTCAAGATCGGCGTGACGGCGCCCGGGTCCTCGACCAACATGTTCGTGAACAACCTGCTCGCGAAAGACGGGCTCAAGCCGACCGAGGTCTCGATCGTCGGCGTGGGCGTCGGCGCGGGCGCGTTTGCCGCGCTCGAGAAGGGCGAGATCGACGCGCTCTCCAACCTGGATCCGGTGGTGACCCAGCTCGAGTCGACCGGCAAGTTCGTGGCCGTGGTCGACACGCGCACCGAGAAGGGCATGAAGGAGGTGTACGGAGGCGACTACATGGCCGCGGTGATCTACGTGACCGACGAGTACCTCAAGAAGAATCCCAACACGGTCCAGGCGGTGGTGAATGCCATCGTGCGCGCCGACAAGTGGATCGCCAAGGCCACGCCGCAGGAGATCGTCGACCTCATGCCGGCCGAGTACAAGGCGGGCAACCCCTCGCTCTACAAGCAGGGCCTGCTGAAGAACATGATCGGCTACTCGGAGGACGGAATGATGTCGCTCAAGGCGGCGGAGAACGTCTACGCGGTGCTCAACAAGTTCGAGCCCTCGGTCATGAACGCCGGAAAGATCGACCTCAACGCGACCTTCGACAACTCGTACGTGAAGAAGGCGAACGCGAAGTATAAGTAGAAGCGAGCGTGACCGCCGCCGTACAGTTCGACAAGATCACCTGCACCTTCGCCTCCAAGAGCGCGGGCGCCTCGTACACGGCCGTGAAGGACGTCGACCTCGCGATCGCCGATGGAGAGTTCGTGTCGGTGGTGGGCCCGACGGGTTGCGGCAAGTCGACGCTCCTCAACGTCGCGGCGGGACTCCTGAAGCCCTCGTCGGGCGCGGTGCGCATCTTCGGCGAGCCCCTCGGAGGCATCAACTCCAGGGCCGGCTACATGTTCCAGGCAGAGGCGCTGATGCCGTGGCGCAACGCGTTGCGCAACGTCACCGCGGGGCTCGAATTCCGCGGCGTGGAAATGGGCGAGGCTCGCAGGCGCGGCGAGGAATGGCTCGCGCGCGTGGGACTGCCGGGCTTCGGCGACCGCTATCCGCACCAGCTCTCGGGCGGCATGCGCAAGCGAACGGCGCTCGCGCAGATGCTCATCCTCGATCCGCCGATCCTGCTCATGGACGAGCCCTTCTCGGCGCTCGACATCCAGACGCGCCAGCTCATGGAGAACGAGCTCCTCGAGCTGTGGAGCGCGAATCGCAAGAGCGTCCTCTTCATCACCCACGACCTGGAGGAGGCGATCTCGCTTTCCGATCGCGTGGTGGTGCTTTCCGCGGGGCCGGCGACGCATCCCATCGGCGAATTCGCCATCGACCTGCCGCGCCCGCGCGACGTCCAGGAAATCCGCCTCTCGCCGCGATTCATCGAGCTGCACGACCGCATCTGGCACGCGATGAAGGAAGAGGTGCTGAAGGGCTACGCGCAGACCAAGAACCGGATGGGCCCATGAGCAAGGCGCTGCGCATCTGGCAGGCCGTCATCCTGGTCCTGCTCTTCACGCTCTGGCAGGTGCTCGCCCAGCCCGACCTCCTGCCGCCGTTCATGTGGGAGAACCCGGACCGCGCGGCGTTCTTCTTCGGCGAGCCGGTGAAGATCTTC
>JADGRS010000191.1 GCA_017880705.1 Burkholderiales bacterium | reverse complement strand
CGAGTCTGTAGAGGAGTTCCTGCGGGCGCAATCGGGCGCGGGGCTCGAGCGGCGCCTCGCGCAGCTTTATCCGCAGGAAGGCGCGCGGCACGAGGCCGAGCGCCGCTATCGCGAGCGCCTCGAGTTCGAGGTGAAGACCATCATCCAGATGGGATTCGCCGGCTACTTCCTCATCGTCGCGGACTTCATCAACTGGGCGAAGACCCATGGCGTGCCCGTGGGCCCGGGGCGCGGCTCCGGAGCGGGCTCGCTTGTCGCCTACTCGCTCGGCATCACCGACCTCGACCCGCTCGCCTACGACCTCCTCTTCGAGCGCTTCCTCAATCCCGAGCGCGTCTCGATGCCCGACTTCGACATCGACTTCTGCCAGGACGGGCGCGATCGCGTGATCGACTACGTGAAGGAGAAGTACGGCGCGCAGTGCGTCTCGCAGATCGTGACCTTCGGCACCATGGCCGCGAAGGCCGTGGTGCGCGACGTGGGGCGCGTGCTCTCGATGCCGTACGGGGAGGTCGACCGCATCGCGAAGCTGATTCCCTTCGAGCTGGGCATCACCCTCGAGAAGGCCCTCGTCGCCGAGCCGCAGCTGAAGGCCCTCATGAACGGCGAGGAGGAGGTGCGGGAGCTGATCGACCTCGCCCGCGCCCTCGAGGGCCTCGCGCGCAACGTCGGCATGCACGCGGGCGGGGTCATCATCGCGCCGGGCAAGCTCACGGATTTCACGCCGCTCTACTGCGCGGAGAATTCCACCGCGATGGTGAGCCAGTTCGACAAGGACGACGTCGAGCTCGCGGGACTCGTCAAGTTCGACTTCCTCGGCCTCACGACGCTCACCATCCTCGATTGGGCGGTGCGCTACGTGAAGCTTCTCGGCCACGGGGATTTCGACCTCGAGAGGATTCCCCTCGACGATCCGGAGACCTACAAGCTCCTGTCGCGCGGCGACTCGACCGCGGTGTTCCAGCTCGAATCGCGCGGCATGAGGGACCTCATCAAGCGCCTGAAGCCCGACCGCTTCGACGAGGTGATCGCGCTGGTCGCGCTCTATCGTCCGGGCCCGATGGACCTCATCCCCGACTTCATCGAGAGGAAGCACGGGCGCCAGCGCGTCGACTATCCCGACGCGCGCCTCGAGCCGATCCTCGGGCCGACCTACGGGATCATGGTGTACCAGGAACAGGTGATGCAGATCGCGCAGGTGCTGGGCGGCTACACCCTCGGCAGCGCGGACCTGTTGCGGCGGGCGATGGGCAAGAAGAAGGCCGAGGAGATGGCCGCGCAGCGCGCCATCTTCAAGGCGGGCGCCGCGAAGAACGGCCTCACCGCCGCGAAAGCCGACCAGATCTTCGACTTGATGGAGAAGTTCGCCGGCTACGGCTTCAACAAGTCGCACGCCGCGGCCTACGCGCTCGTCGCCTACCAGACGGCATACCTCAAGGCGCATCATCTCGCCGCGTTCATGGCGGCCAACCTGTCGGCGGTGATGGACGACACCGACAAGGTGCAGATATTCCACGACGACGCCAAGGCCCACGGCCTCGAGATCCTGCCGCCGGATGTGAACGCTTCCGACTATCGCTTCGTGCCTCTCGACGCCAGGCGCATCCGCTATGGCCTGGGCGCGGTGAAGGGCACCGGCCAGCAGGCGATCCAGAACCTCGTGAAAGCGCGCGAGGAGGCGGGCCCCTTCACCGATCTCGCCGATTTCTGCCGGCGCGTCGACCGGCGCATCGTGAACCGCCGCGCGATGGAGGCCATGATCCGCGCCGGCGCCTTCGACGCGATCGAAACGAACCG
Organism: Burkholderiales bacterium; assembly: GCA_017880705.1. Classification (GTDB taxonomy): domain Bacteria; phylum Pseudomonadota; class Gammaproteobacteria; order Burkholderiales; family Usitatibacteraceae; genus Usitatibacter. Next base: position 4,678 of record JADGRS010000191.1, on the reverse strand, counting down.
CGCGAGCCTCCTCGCGTCCCTCGGCGCGGCCATCGACGCCGCGGACCACGCCGAGCATTTCGCCTCGCAGACGAACCTGTTCGGCGATGCGAGCGGCGCCGTGCAATCGATCGAGCTCGTCCGCGCGCCCATGTGGGGCGAGCGCGAGCGGCTCGTGAACGAAAAGCAGAGCCTGGGCTTCTATCTCAGCGGCCATCCCTTCAACGCCTACCGCGAGGAGCTGCGCCGCTTCGCGCGCACGCCCCTCGCGAACCTGGCGCCGAGCATGGAGCCGGTGATGCTCGCGGGCGTGATCTACGGCGTGCAGATGCGCAACTCGCGGCGCGGCCGCATGGCGATCCTCACGCTGGACGACGGCAGCGCGCGCGTCGAGGTCGTCGTCTTCGGCGAGCTCTTCCACGAGAAGCGCTCGGTGGTGCAGGAGGACCAGGTGATCGTCGTGAAGGGCAGGATCTTTCCCGACGAGTTCTCGGGCGGCCTGCGCATCACCGCCGACCAGCTGATGGATCTCGCGGAAGTGCGCGGGGCCCACGCGCGGCTCCTGCGCCTGTGCATCAACGGACAGGCCGATTCCGCGAAGCTGAAATCGCTCCTCGCGCAGTACGCGGGCGGCAAGTGCCACGTCGCGATCCGCTACCGCAACGCGCAGGGGGAGTGCGACATTCGTCTGCCCGAGAGCTGCAAGGTGAAGGTGTCGGGGCCGCTCCTCGACTCGCTGGCGGAGTGGCTCGACGAGAAGAACGTTGAAGTGGTCTACTAGAAGAGGCGGGCCCCAGGGCGAGGTGATGGATTCATCGCGCATCTACGACCTGCTGATCCTGGGCGGCGGCAACGCGGGGCTGTGCGCCGCGCTCGCCGCGCGGAAGGCGGGCCTCGGCGTCCTCGTCGTCGAGTCCGCGCCGATCCATTTCCGCGGCGGCAACAGCCGCCATACGCGCAACATGCGCACCATGCACGCGGGGCCGCTCGACGTGCTCACCGGCGCCTACACCGAGGAAGAGTATTGGCAGGACCTCCTCAAGGTCACGGGCGGACTCACCGACGAGGCGCTCGCGCGCCTGACCATCCGCGGGACCGAGGGCCACCTTCCGTGGATGAAGCAGCACGGCGTGCGCTTCCAGGCGCCCCTGGGAGGCACGCTGCACCTGTCGCGCACCAACGCATTCTTCCTCGGCGGCGGCAAGGCGCTGGTGAACGCGTATTACGCCGCGGCGGCGGCGATGGGCGTCGAGACCTGCTACGACACGGAGGCGATCGACCTCGAAATCGAGGGGGACCGCTTCATCGCCGCGACGGTGCGGCGCGAGGGCGCGCGGCAGCGCCTGCGCGCCAAGGCGCTGGTCGCCGCATCGGGGGGATTCGAATCGAACCTCGCCTGGCTGCGCGAAGCATGGGGACCGCCCGCCGACAACTTCATCGTGCGCGGCACGCCGTACAACATGGGCGTCGTCCTGAAGCTGCTGCTCGCCAAGGGCGCGAAGCAGGTGAGCGACGCCATGCAGGGGCATTGTGTCGCGATCGACGCGCGCGCGCCGAAATTCGACGGAGGGATCGTCACGCGCGTGGATGCGGTGTCGCTCGGCATCGTGGTGAACAAGCACGCGCAGCGCTTCTCCGACGAGGGCGAGGACTTCTGGCCGAAGCGCTACGCGATCTGGGGGCGGCTGGTCGCGGGGCAGCCGGACCAGCTGGGATTCTCGATCATCGATCACAAGTCCATGGGCAAGTTCATGCCCCCGGTGTACGCGCCGGTGAAGGCCGCGTCCCTCGGGGAGCTCGCAAGCGCGCTGGGACTCGACGGCGCCGCGCTCGAGGCGACCGTCGCGCAATTCAACGCCGCGGTGCGCCCGGGCACCTTCGACCACACGATACTCGACGACTGCCGCACCGAGGGCCTCGCGCCGCCCAAGACGCACTGGGCGCGCGCGATCGACTCGCCGCCGTACTATGCCTACCCGCTGCGCCCCGGCATCACGTTCACCTATCTCGGGGTGGCGACCGACGCGAAGGCGCGCATGCTGATGGCCGACGGCAGGCCTTCGGCCAACATCTTCGCGGCGGGTGAGATCATGGCGGGCAACGTGCTCGGGAAGGGCTATCTCGCGGGGATCGGCATGGCGATCGGAACGACGTTCGGGCGCATCGCGGGAGAGGAGGCGGCACGCCATGTCCGCGGGTGAGGCGTCGCCGAGGCTCGGCGAGCTGATCGAGGAAGCGCAGCGCGTGCTCGCGATCTGCAACGCGTGCCGCTATTGCGAAGGCTATTGCGCGGTCTTCCCGGCGCTCGAGCGCAGGCTGTCGTTCACGGAGCACGACGTGCACTACCTCGCGAGCCTCTGCCACAACTGCGGCTCGTGCCTCTACGCGTGCCAGTACGCGCCGCCGCACGAGTTCCAGCTGAACTTCCCCCGGGTGCTCGCGCAGGTGCGCAAGCAAACGTACAAGCGCTACGCGTGGCCCGCATTTCTCGCCCGCGCCTTCGAGCGCAACGGGCTCGCCGTCGCGCTTCTCACCGTCGCGTGCCTCGCGCTCTTCTTCATGGCGATGGCGCTTGCCGGCGATCCCGCGCGCCTCTTCCGGGCTTACCCGGATTCGGAGGGATCCTTCTATGCGGTTCTGCCCCACGGCGCGATGGCGGGCGCATTCGCGGTCGTGTTCGCCTACGTGATCCTCGCCTTCGCTATGAGCTTCGCGAGCTTCTGGCCCGACACGGGCGAGCTCGCAAGCGAATTCGTCTCGCCTGGCTCGTCGGGAAGCGCCACCTGGGACGCGCTCACCCTCAAGTATCTCGACGGCGGCGGCGCAGGCTGCACGTATCCCGACGAGAAGCCCTCGTTCGCGCGCCGGAATTTCCACCACCTCACGTTCCACGGCTTCATGCTTTGCTTCGCCGCGACCTGCGTGGCGACGCTTTACCACTACGGCTTCGGATGGAAGGCGCCCTACGGGTTCTGGAGCCTGCCGGTGCTGCTGGGCACGGTTGGGGGCGTGGGTCTCCTCGCCGGGCCTGCGGGGCTTCTCTGGCTCAAGCGCCGCCGCGACCCGCTCCTCGTCGATCCCTCGCAGGACGGGATGGATCTCGCCTTTCTCGCGCTGCTCTTCCTGGTCAGCCTCAGCGGATTGCTGCTCCTCGCGTTGCGCGAGACGCGCGCGATGGGGATCATTCTCGCGGTGCACCTCGGCGCGGTGCTCGCGCTGTTCCTGAGCCTGCCGCACGGAAAGTTCGTGCACGCCCTCTATCGCTTCGCGGCGCTCACGCGCTTCCACATCGAGCGGCGCCGGCCGCTCCCGGAAATCGGATCGGAGTAAGGAGACCGAGCAATGTCGAACCTCGCCCAGCACCTCACGCTGAAATCGATGAAGGACAAGGTCACTTCCGCGGAATGGAAGGCGCGCGTGGACCTCGCCGCGTGCTATCGCCTCGTCGCCCACTACGACATGTCGGACATGATGGCGAACCATATCTCCGCGGCGGTTCCCGGAGAGGCGGGCGCCTTCCTCATCAACGCGTACGGGATGATGTACGAGGAGATCACGGCCTCCAGCCTCATCAAGATCGACATCGACGGCAACATCCTCGCGAAGCCCGACTTCGGCGAGCTGGACTACGGCATCAACAAGGCGGGCTACGTGATCCACGGCGCGATCCACCGCGCGCGACACGACGTGGCGTGCGTGATCCACACCCACACCTGGGCCGGCATGGCGCTCTCGGCGCTCGAGGCCGGCGTGCTGCCGATCACGCAGACCTCGATGCGGTTCCTGAAGATCGGCTACCACGACTACCAGGGCGTCGTCCTCGACAGCAAGGAAGAGGCGTCGCTTCTCGCCGATCTCGGCACGGGAGAGGCGCTCATCCTTCGCAACCACGGGCTGCTCACGGTCGGCAGGACGATCGGCGAGGCGTTCAACTGGATGCACCGCCTCGAGCTCACCGCGCGCTCGCAGCTCGCGGCGATGGCCACGGGAGCTCGGCTCTTGAACGTACCGGACAAGGTGCTTCAGGAAACCTACATGAACTACCAACCGCAGACGCGCCGGCCCTACGGCGTGATGGAGTGGCCCGCGCTCTTGCGCAAGCTCGACCGGATGGACCCGAGCTACCGCGAGTGATCGTCGATTCCCAGGTCCACATCTGGGCCGAAAACACTCCCGAGCGGCCGTGGCCGGCGCGTGCGCGCGCCCACGGCCAGGCGCTCGACGTCGCCACCGTGCTGGCGCGCATGGACGAAGCGGGAGTCGACCGCACGATCCTCGTGCCGCCGTCGTGGGAAGGCGATCGCAACGACCTCGCCCTCGCGGCGTCGAAGTCGCATCCGCGGCGCTTCGCGGTGATGGGCCGCCTCGATCCGGACTCGCCCGGCGCGAGGGAGCGGGTCGAGCGCTGGCGCGAGCAGCCCGGCATGCTGGGCCTTCGCTTCTCGTTCCACACGGAACTGCTGCGGCAGCCCTTCCTCGACGGGCGCTTCGACTGGGTGTGGGGCGCCGCCGAACACGCGGGCCATCCGGCGATGGTGCTCGTGCATCACGCCTACATGGACCGGATGGACGCCATCGCGACGCGCCATCCGAACCTGCGGCTCGTGCTCGATCACCTCGGCCTCGTGAGTGGCGAGAAGGACGCGGAGGCGTTCCGCGGGCTCGACCGGCTGCTCGCGCTCGCGAGGCATCCCAACGT
>JADGRS010000190.1 GCA_017880705.1 Burkholderiales bacterium | reverse complement strand
TGCCGGCGAACATTCCCGCCGGCGACGAGACCACCATCGTGCACGGCGACTACCGCCTGGACAACATGATCTTCCATCCCACCGAGCCGCGCGTGCTCGCGGTGCTCGACTGGGAGCTCTCGACGCTCGGCCATCCGATGGCGGATTTCTCCTATCACCTGATGGCGTGGCGGCTCTCGGCGAAGGAGTTCCGCGGGCTGCGCGGCGTCGATCTGGCCGCGCTCGGCATTCCGAGCGAGCGTGAATACCTCGACCGGTATGTGAAGCGCACGGGGACGAAGCATCCGCCGAGCGAGAAGGACCTGGGCTTCTGCATGGCGTACAACATGTTCCGCGCCGCGGCGATCTTCCAGGGCGTGATGGCGCGCGCGGTCGCGGGCAACGCGGCGAGCGCGCAGGCGGTGGAAACGGGAAAACGCGCGCGGCCGATGGCCGAGCTAGGTTGGAAACAGGTCGAGCGATTGCTCGCCCAAGGATAGGGAGACGACGATGGACTTCGATTACTCGCCGAAGGTGCGCGACCTGCAATCGCGCCTGAAGGCCTTCATGGACGCGAACATCTACCCCAACGAAGCCGCCTTCCACGAGGAAGTGGCCGAAGGAGACCGCTGGCAGCCGACGCGGCTCATCGAAGAGTTGAAGGTGAAGGCGCGCGCGGCGGGATTGTGGAACCTCTTCCTGCCAGAATCCAGGCGCGGTGCGGGGCTCACCAACACCGAGTACGCGCCGCTCTGCGAGATCATGGGCCGCACGTACTGGGCGCCGGAGGTCTTCAACTGCAACGCGCCCGACACCGGCAACATGGAAGTGCTCGAGCGCTACGGCAGCGAAGAGCAGAAGAAGGAGTGGCTCGAGCCGCTGCTCGAGGGCAGGATCCGCTCGGGCTTCGCGATGACCGAGCCCGCGGTCGCGTCGTCCGACGCGACGAACATCCAGAGCTCCATCGTGCGCGACGGCGACCACTACGTCGTCAACGGGCGCAAGTGGTGGACCTCGGGCGCCGGCGATCCGCGCTGCGTCATCTTCATCTTCATGGGAAAGAGCGATCCCATGGCGGACAAGTACCGGCAGCAGTCGATGATCCTGGTCCCGCGCGATTCGCCCGGCGTGAAGATCGTGCGCTTCCTGCCCGTGTTCGGGTACGACGACGCGCCCCACGGGCACATGGAGGTGGACTTCATCAACGTACGCGTGCCCGCCTCCGCCATGCTGCTCGGCGAGGGTCGCGGGTTCGAGATTGCGCAGGGGCGCCTCGGGCCCGGGCGAATCCACCATTGCATGCGCCTGGTCGGCGTCGCCGAGCGCGCGCTGGAGGCGATGTGCAAGCGCGTGAAGACGCGCGTCGCGTTCGGCAAGCCCGTCGCCGAGCAGGGCGTAACCCTCGAGCGCATCGCCGAGGCCCGCATCATGATCGACGAGGCGCGGCTTCTCACGCTGAAGGCCGCGTGGATGATGGACACCGTCGGCAACAAGGGCGCGCGCGCGGAGATCGCGATGATCAAGGTCGCCGCGCCCACGATGGCGTGCCAGGTACTCGACTGGGCGATCCAGGCGCACGGCGGCGCGGGGGTCTGCGACGACTTCTTCCTCGCGAAGGCCTATGCCAACTCGCGCACGCTGCGCCTCGCGGACGGTCCCGACGAAGTCCATCGCAACCAGATCGGAAAGCTCGAGCTCGCGAAGCATTGACCTCGCTTGGCTGCTCGCGGCTCGACGGTCGGTCGCTGGCGCTTTCAAGACGATCACACGGAGAACACGGAGGTCGCAGGGAGATCCACGGAGAAGCCTTCCGAGCGTGAAATTCGTAGCCAAGGATCGATCCGCGCGGCGCCATCGAGCAGTTGCAGTTCTCTGTGGATCTCTGTGCGACCTCCGTGTTCTCCGTGTGATCGTCTTGAGTCTTCTAAAACAGAAGTTCAGAAGTCCAGGCCGAGCCACTGGCGAACCTGCTCGTGCAGGTCGCCCTGGAAGTCTTCGCGCCCGCCGGAGGCGGTGATGCGCCCGAGGCTCAGCACGTTGATCGTGTCGGACATGCGCACCACGCGGCGCACGTTGTGGTCGATCAGCAGGATTCCCATGCCGGACTGCGCGAACTTCTCGATCCAGGCGAACACGCCCTCGGCGAGGATCGGCGCGAGGCCGATGCTGGGCTCGTCGATGAGGCACATGCGCGGACGTTGCAGCCACGCCTTGGCGAATTCCACTTGCTTCTGCTGCCCGCCCGAGAGGTCGCCGGCTTGAGCGCGGCGCTTTTCCTTCAGCGCAGGAAAGATCTCGAGGGCTTCCTCGTAGCGCGCGTCGATCGCGCCGGCGAAGCGCTTCGCCCGCCCCTGCAGCGGCAGGAGGAGGTTTTCCTCCACGCTCAGGTAGGGAAAGAGGCTCGACTCCTGCGGGATGCAGCAGATGCCGCGGTCGATGAGGCGATGGGGCTCGATGCCGGCGATCGATTGCCCGTCGAACTCGATGCGCCCCGATTTCGGCGCGAGGAATCCGCAGATCGTCTTCACCACGGTCGACTTGCCCGCGCCGTTCAATCCGATGAGCCCGCTCACCTCGCCCGCGCGAACCGCGAGCGACACCTCGCGAAGCACGTCGATGTCCTGCGCGTAGCCCGCGGTCACGTTGTCGAGCTCGAGAAGGCGCTCATGCATGGCTGCCGCTCCCGAGATAGGCCTCGATCACCGCGCTCTCCTTGAGCACCTCGCGGGTCGGGCCCACGGCGATGAGCCGCCCCGCGTTCATGCACGCCGTGCGCGCGCACAGGTCGACCACGATCGGCATGTCGTGGCTCACCACCAGGAAGGCGTGGCCCTCGGCATTGCGCCGCCGGATGAAGCCCGCCATCGTCTCGCGCATCACCGGATGCACCGCGGCGAACGGCTCGTCGAGCAACGCGAGGCGCGGCGGCGCGATGAAGCACATGCCGAATTCCAGGAGCTTCCTTTGCCCGCCCGAGAGCTGTCCCGCGTCGAGATACTGCACCGGCGAGAGCGTGAGCTCCTCGAGGAGATCCACCGCGCGCGCGATCGACTCCGTCTCCCCGAGGCCGCGCGCGAGCCCCGCCGTCAGCAGGTTGTCGAACGCGGAGATGCGCGGGAAGACGCGCGTCATCTGGAACATGCGCAGCAACCCGCGGCGCGCGAGCGCCACCGGCGTCATGCGCGTCACCTCCTCGCCGGAGAACCACACGCGCCCGGCGTCGGGCGCGAGGAATCCCGAGAGCATGTTGAGCGCCGTCGTCTTTCCCGATCCGTTCGGGCCGATCAATCCGAGGATCTCGCCGTCCTCCATCGCGAGCGACAGGCCTTCCACCGCGGCGACTCCGCCGAAGTGCCGGGTGAGGCCCTCGGTGCGCATGAGGCTCATCGGCGGCGTGTCGCCAGGCCCCAGAGGCCCGTGCGGAAGAAGCGCGCGAAGACGATCACGATGAACGAGAACACGATGAGCTGGACGTTGCCCACTTCGCGCAGCCACTCCGACGACAGGTACACCAGCAGCGCCCCGACGATGGGGCCGGTGAGCGTGCCCATGCCGCCGATCACCACCATCGAGATCACGAGCCCCGTCTGCAGCAGGAGGCCGAGCTCGGGGCTCACCAGCTGGCTGAACGTGCCGTAAAGCGATCCCGCGAGGCCGCAGATCGCGCACGACAGCGCGAAGGCCAGCGTCTTGTAGCGCACCACGTCGATCCCGCGGCTCGCGGCACCCGTCTCGTCGTCGCGGATCGCGAGCCAGAAGCGGCCCGCGCGCCCCCGCATGAGGACGTAGAGGCCGCACAGCACCGCCACCAGCACCGCGAGGAAGAGATAGTAGTAACCCACACGGCTTTGCATCAGCGTGCGCACGTTGAGCCCCTGGTCGCCGCGCGTGAACTCGTGCGAGTTGCCGATGACGACGCGCGCGATCTCGGCGAACGACAGCGTCGTGAGCGCCAGATACGGCCCCTTGAGCCGCAGCACGATGCGCCCGAGGAGCCAGCCCAGGAACGCCGTGCCGGCGATCGCCGTGGGAATGCCGATCGCGAGCGGCACCTTCCAGTGGTAGTCGAGAAGGGCCGTCCCGTAGGCCCCGAGCATCGCGAATGCCGCTGGCGCGAGCGAGAACTGCCCGGTGAATCCCGCGAGGAGGTTCCACCCGAGTGCGAGGAGCGCGAAATAGATGCTCACCACGAGGATGCCGAGCCAGTAGGGCGAGCTCACGAAGAGCGGCACGGCAGCCAGCGCGAGCGCGACGGCCAGCGCCACGCGAAAGTCCGTGCGCAGCCGATGGCTCCAGAGGTTGCGCGCATCGTTCATACGTCGCGGCCTTTCTCGCCGATGAGCCCCTGGGGCCGGAAGATCAGCACCAGCATGAGGATGAGCAGCCCGAAGGCGTCGCGATAGTCGTAGGAGACGTAGACCGCGAAGAAGGATTCGGAAACGCCGAGCAGGAGGGCGGCGAGCATCGCCCCCCAGATCGATCCCATGCCGCCCAGCACCACGATCACGTACGACTTGATCGCGGGGAACGAGCCCACGTCGGGGGATGGATTGATGAGGGGCGCGAGAAGCGCGCCCGCGAGCGCGGCGAGGAGCCCCGAGATCATGAAGATGAGGCTCGTCGTGCGCGTGGCGTCGATGCCCGCGAGCGAGGCGCCGAGGCGATTCTGCGCCACCGCCTGGATCTGCCGCCCCCAGAGCGAGCGCTTGATGAAGAGCGCCAATCCGACCAGCAGCGCGATCGAGATCGCCGCGGCGATGAGCTTCTGCCCGTTCAGCATCACCGGCCCCAGCGCGAAGCGCGACGTCTCGATGAGGGGCGGCCCGCGGTACGGATACGGGCCCACGATCTTGTCGACGAGGTTGACGAGCAGCAGCGACAGGCCGAACGTCACCACCACCGCGTACTCGTCCTTCATGATGCTCCAGCTGCCGTAGCCGGCGTAGAGCGGGCGCATCAGCAGGCGCTCGACGGTCCAGCCGAGCGCGGCGCCCGCCGCCGCCGCCATCGGCAGCGCGATCCATGGCGGCACGCCGAGCTTCATCGCGCAAAGCACGTAGGTGTAGGCGCCCACCATGTAGAACTCGCCGTGCGCGAAGTTAACCACCTTCAGCACGCCGAAGATCATCGCGAGCCCGACCGCCATCAATGCGTAGAAGAGGCCGAAGATGAGGCCGTTGACGAAAAGGTCGAGCGCGAGCACGACTTCTACGCGTTGCGGCGCTGCGCGTGCCAGGGAGACGCGGACTCGAGGCGATGGGCGATCGAGAGGACGCGCCAATCGTGGCCGCGCTTGCCGATGAGCTGCATCGAGATCGGGACGCCGTCGCGCGACATCACCCACGGAATCGAGATCGCCGGAAGCCCCGAAAGATTGAACGGCAGCGTGAGGTTGGTGACCGCGGTGTGCAGCGCGAAGGGCTTGCGGCCGATCTCGATGCGTAGCGCGCCCACCGGCGGCGCGGGCGCGCGCATCGTGGGGCATACCAGCACGTCGGCCTCCCCGAACGCGGCCTCGATGCGATCGACGAGCTCGGTGCGCATGCGCTGCGCCTTGGCGTACCAGTGGCCGGGAAGGAAGAGCCCCATCTCGAGGCGCACGCGCACGTCCTCGCCGTATTCAGCCCCGCGTGATGCGAGATGATTGGCGTGATACGCGGTCGCCTCCGGCGCGATCGTGTTGAGCTGGATCGCCGGCGCCAGCTCGACGCCCTCGACCGAGGTCTCGATGCAACGCGCCCCGTCGCGCGCCAGCGCCCGCATGGCGACGTCGTAGGCCATGGCCACTTCGCGATCGAGGGGCTCGGCGAAGTATCCGCCCAGGCGCGCCGCGGTCACCCCGAAAAGGTCCTCGCGGACCCAGCGCGGCGCCGCCGCAAGATCGAGCATCGCCGCGAACATCAGCGCGCAATCCTCGACATCGAGCGTCATCGGCCCCAGGTGGTCGAGCGAGCAGGCGAGGTCGAGCACGCCGCCCCTCGGGAGAGCGTCGTAGCTCGGCTTGAATCCGACGATGCCGCAGCACGCCGCCGGCACGCGAATGGAGCCCGCGGTATCGGTGCCGACCGCGAAGCGTACGATGCCTGCGGCCACGGCGGCGGCCGAGCCGCCGCTCGATCCGCCCGGGATGCGCGTCGGCGCGGCAGGATTCACGACACGCCCGAAGTGCGGGTTGTCGCTCGTGATGCCGTAGGCGAACTCGTGCAGGTTCGCGAGCCCGACGACCACCGCGCCCGCGCGCCGCAGGCGCGCGACGATCTCCGCGTCGCGCGTCGCCATCGGGCGTCCCATGACCTTGCCGCCGCCGCTCAGCGGCATCCCGGCCACGTGCATCAGGTCCTTGATGACGATCGGCACGCCCGCGAGAAGCCCCACGCCCCGCGCTTCGACGCCATCGGGCAGATGGGTGAACGCATTCAGTCCCGATGCGGCGCGCGCACGCGCGAGCGCGGCGGCGGGATCGGCGGGGCGCTTCACATCGGGCGCGGCGACGCCCT
>JADGRS010000189.1 GCA_017880705.1 Burkholderiales bacterium | reverse complement strand
ATCGTGCTGAAGAAGAAGGCCACGGAATACCTGCGCGACATCTACGTCGACAACATCGTCTTCACGCCCGAGGCGATGCGCCACCTCGGCGCCGAGGTCGGCTACGACCGGATCATGCTCGGCTCGGACTTCCCGTATCCCTGGGAATCGCATTCGGTGGACGTCATCATGAGCGCGCCGGGCGCCACCCACGCGCAGAAGATCGCGATGCTCGGCGGCACCGCGGCCAAGCTCCTCGGCATCGCCTGAAGGGACCCCCCGTGAATTCACGCCGCACACTCCGCCGTCGCGTCGCATCGATCGCGCTCGCGCTCCTCGCCACGCCCCTCGCCTTCGCGCAATCGGGCGCGGAGCCGATCCGCATCGGCTTCCTCACGGTGCGCACGGGTCCCCTCGCCGCCGGCGGCAAGCAGATGGAGGAAGGCATCAACCTCTTCCTGAAGGAGCGCAACAACATGCTCGCGGGCCGCAAGGTCGAGCTCATCGTCGCGGACACCGCGGGCGCGCCGCAGCAGGCGCGCACCAAGACCCAGGAGCTGGTGGAGAAGAACCACGTCCACGTGATCATCGGCCCGCTGGCGACATTCGAGGCGCTCGCGATCGACGACTACATCAGGCAGGCGCAGGTGCCGCTCATCACTCCCACGTCCGCCGCGCAGCGGGACCTCGCCCAGCAGAAGCAGAGCGATTACGTGATCCACGCCGTCGGCACCGCGGCACAGCCGATGCACGTGCTCGGCGATTTCGCCGCGCGCAAGCTCGGCCTGAAGCGCATGTCCTCGATCGCGGATGACTTCACCTACGGGCACGAAGGCAGCGCCGGATTCCAGGCGGCGTTCGAGGAAGCGGGCGGGCGCATCGTGCAGAAGCTCTGGCCGCCGCTCAACGTCGGCGACTACGGCTCCTACGCGAGCCAGATCAACACCGACGTGGACGGCGTCTACGCGGGTTTCGCCGGAATCAACGGGCTGCGTTTCCTGAAGCAATACGCGGAATACGGATTGAAGAAGCCGGTCTTCGGCAACCCGACCTGCGTGGACGAGGGCGTCCTGCGCAACATGGGCGACGAGGCCCTCGGCGTCTATTCGGCGAGCTGGTATTCGGCCGAGCTCGACACGCCGGAGAACAAGCGCTTCGTCGACGCCGTGATGAAGGAGTACAAGGTGGTGCCGGGCTTCTATACCTCGGGAACGTACGTCGCGGCCATGCAGCTCGAGGCGGCGCTCACCGCGATCCAGGGACGCGTCGAGGACAAGGCGGCGTTCATCAAGGCGCTGCACGAAGCGCGCCTCGAAAAGAGCCCCGTCGGCCCCATCCGCATCGACGAGTACGGCAAGCCCGTGCTGAACATCTACGTGCGCAAGGTCGAGCGCAAGGACGGCCGCCTCGTCAATTCCATCGTCGCGACCTATCCCGCGGTCACGCAGTTCGGGAACTTCGACCCGAAGAAATTCCTCGCCGCACCGGTTTACTCGCGCGACTACCCGCCGTTGAAGAACTGAGCGGCCGCGGCACCCTGGCGAAGTGGCTGAGCATCAGCCACGACGGAAACGCCTGCGCAAGCGCTCGGGATCCGGCCAGCTGCACCTTGCCCACGCGTAGGGCGTCCTCGAAGGTGCAGTCTCCCAGCCAGATCCTCGCCATCGTCGCCAGGTCGGCATCGACGTGGAGATCGACCTCGAATCCGGGATCCTCGATGCAGAGATCGGCTTTCGTGCGATCGAGCAGGAGCCAGAAGAGACGCGGCCCGCGGTAACGGACCGCCACGCCACCGAACTTGAAGCGCACGACAGTGCGACGCGTCGGCACGCGTTCGAGCACGATGCGCCGGCGCATGTTCCACATCAGGAAGCCGGGATCGAGGTTGTCGCGATCGACCCGCACGGTCCAGCGCTGTCCCCAGGTTCCCAGTCCCTCGATCACCGAGTGGAACTCGCGTCCCGCTTCGGTGAGGCGGTAGCTCTGTCCGCGGTCTCCCGGGATGGATTCGCGGACGATCACGCCATTGGCTTCCAGGCTGCGCAACCTCTGGACGAGGAGCGCGCTCGAAATGTTGGGAACGCCGCGCCGGATCTCGCTGAAATACCGGGACCCGGCGAACATCTCGCGCAGGATGATCGGCGTCCAACGCTCCGCGAACACCTCGCAGGCCACCGCAACGGGGCAGAACTGGCCGAATCCGGATTTCATGGCGAAAGCCTAGTCCGGGGCTATCGAGGAAGCAAGTTCATTTTTTGAACTAGCGCGCATTGGCGGTGCCGGGCATTGTGACGATGAGGAGACAACCAGACACGGAGCTCATATGAATCACGTCCAGCGCCTTCTATCTGCCGCAATCCTGTCGCTTCCGTCGGTTTGCGCCGCGGATGCGGTCCTCGATTGGAACGAGGTCGCGCTCGCGAGAGTCGTGGCCGCGCGGCAAGGTCCGCCCGACGGCGCGCGCACCCTGGCGATGGTGCACCTGGCGATGTTCGAGGCGATCAACGCCGTCGAGCACCGTTATGCCCCGTACGCGTTCAAGGGCCGCGCTCCCGTGGGCGCATCGGCCGAAGCGGCCGCGGCCGCGGCGGCGTCTTCGGTGCTGGTGAAGCTCTTTCCCGATCAGGCGCCGGCGGTGGAAGCGGCCTACGCGGCGAGCGTCGCGGGAATTCCCGATGGGCCCGCGAAGACTTCGGGAATCGCGCTGGGCCGGGAAGCGGGCGCGGAATGCCTCTCCATGCGCGAGAAGGACGGCACCGGAGGACCCGGCATCTTTCGGCCGAGGACGGCCGCGGGTATGTACGTTGTCACAGTGCTGCCGGCTGCCACCGAATGGCCGAAGGTGAAGCCGTGGTTCATGAGCGGCGGCGCGCAGTTTCGTCCCGGTCCGCCTCCGTCGCTCGCGAGCGCCGAGTGGGCACGCGACTACAACGAGATCAAGAACGTTGGAGCGAAGCAAAGCGCCGCGCGCAGCGCGGAGCAGACCGAAGCCGCGCGCTTCTGGACCGTCGTCGGGCCGCCGAGCTGGAACCAGGTGGTGCGCTCGCTTGCGCTATCGAAGCCCCTCGCCCTCGTCGACAACGCGCGTCTATTCGCGCTCGTCAACATGGCGGCAACGGATTCCTTCGTCGCGGTATTCGACGCGAAATACGCGTACGGCTTCTGGCGCCCGATCACGGCGATCCGCAACGCCGACATCGACGGAAACGACGCGACGAGCCTCGACGCCGAGTGGTTGCCCCTGGTCGATACGCCCTTGCACCCGGAGTATCCGTGCGCGCACTGCATCTCGGCGGGAGCGATCGGCGAGGTGCTCGAAGCGCAGTTCGGCAAGGGCGAAGTCCCGCCGATCACGATGACGAGCCCGACGGCTCCGGGCGTCACGCACCGCTGGACGAGAATCTCCGACTACGTGCAGGAAGTCGACAATGCCCGCATCTGGGGCGGCATCCACTATCGCAATTCGACGCAAGTCGGCGAAGCGATGGGCCGCAGGATCGGCGCGCTCGCGGTGCAGAATTTCCTGAAGCCGCTCTAGTTACCGCGGCGGGGCGCAACCCATAAATCGTCCCGCCGTTGGCGCGAGAGCGCGCGAAGCACCGCGTTGGGATCCCGCGAGATCACGGTGAGCAGCACCAGCGCCGGGCCGCGCGGGACCCGGTCGCGGCGCTCCCAGTGGCGCAGCGTCGCCACCGGGAACCCGAAGCGTCGAGCAAAAAGAGACTGGCTCATGCCGGTCCTCTTCCGGATCCGCGCGACGTCGACGAACAATGGCCGATCCTCGAGCTCGGCGCGACGCTGCATCAGGTCGAGCAGCTTGGGATTGACTCGTGCGAGGCGTTTTTCCCTTGAGTTCATGTTTTCCTCGTGTACAGGGCGTTGGCAGGTAAATTCCCGGGTTTCCAAATTTCTAATCCACTGGAAGGAAAACTAATCCGGTGGATACGGCGGCGTGATCCAGTGGATCAATTTTCCGTCCAATGGATCAGGAAATCGCGAAGACGCCTATTAGGGGCGGTTGGTGCTAAAGGGTTTCCCGGGGCGTCTGCGCCTCTCGGATGGCCGAGATTCCGGGCTGGTGCCCGGATGTTTTAAGGCTCCTGGCGACGGCTGGCTACAGGCAGGAGTCGCGGCACTCGAACTCTCAACGAGACAGCCCACCGGGGCGATGACGTTGGATCACGCCGAGCGCTGCCAGCGAAGCTGCGCTCCACGTCACGGTGCGCGCGTATCCGTTGGCGCGCGGTCAGGGAGCAAAGCCCCGCATCGCCGCGACAAGGGCCGTCGGCTGCTCGAGCATGGGGCAATGGCCGGAGCCTTCGATCTCCACGTAGGTCGCGCCCGGGATCGCGGCGGCGACTTCGCGCGCGAGCGCGGGCGGCGTGGTCAGGTCGAGCGCGCCGCACATCACGAGCGTGCGGCTGCGGATCGTCCCGAGCAGCGGACGCAAGTCGAGATCCGCGAGGCCCAGGCAGGCGCGCGCGAAGCATTCCGGATCGACCATGGCGAGCCGCTCCTTTCGATAGGCGACGATCGAAGGTGACATCGATTGGAACTCGGGCGGAAACATGCGCCCGATGGCGGTATCGAGCACCGGCTGCATGCCGCTTTCGCGCACCTTCGGCGCCATCATGCGAAACGGGGCCTTCGCCGGCTCGGGAAACGCCGGGATCACGTCCGCCACCATGAGATTGCCGATGTGCGCGCCGTGCCGGATCGCGACCTGGAGCGCGACGAACGCGCCGAAACCGTTGCCGAAGAGGTCCGTCGTCGCCGGCAGCTTCAACGCGGCCATCACCGCGGCGACGTGGTCCGCCCAGTCGGCGACGCTCGCGAGCGCCACGGGTGCGGAGGCGCCGAATCCCGGCAGGTTCACGCACGTCACGCGGCGATCCCTCGCGAGCTCCGGAAGAACGCGCTCGAATACGGTGGCGTCCGTGAGCAGCGAGTGAAGCAGCAACAGGTCGCGCCCGGTTCCCGCCTGCGTGTATTCGACATCCTTTCCGTTCACCTGGATGAGCGACATGGACCGCCTTTCGATTCAGAGGATGCCGAGATGGGAATTGAGGAGATCGGGCTGCGCGCGCGCCTGCGCCGCGCTGCCCTCGAAGACGATGCGGCCGGTATTGATGATCGCCACGTCGTCGGCGACGCCGAGCGCGAGCGTGGCGTTCTGCTCGACCAGCACGATGGAGAATCCCACGGCCTTGAGCGAGACGAGCGTCTCGCCGAGCTCGTGCACGATGCGCGGCGCCAATCCCTCCGACGGCTCGTCCATGAGGAGCACGCGAGGATTCGAAACCAGCGCCCGCCCGATCGCGAGCATCTGCTGCTCCCCTCCCGAGAGCGACCCCGCGACCTGGCGGCGCCGCAGCGCGAGGGCCGGAAATCGCGTGAGCACGTCGTCGATGCCGAGCGCGGTCGCGCTGCCGGGCCGCGCCTTGCGCGCCGCCACGCTCAGGTTCTCGAAGACGGTGAGGCTCTGGAAGATCCTGCGCCCCTGGGGGACGAGGCCCACGCCGCGGCGCGAGATCGTGTCGGGAGCGAGTCCGAGGATGGCCTCGTCGAAGAGGCGGATGTCGCCGCTGCACGTCCTCAGCATTCCCATGACCGCGTTCATGCACGTGGTCTTGCCGGCGCCGTTGCGCCCGAGGAGCGCGAGCACGCGGCCGCGCGCAAGCGAGAACGAGACGCCGTGCAGCACGTGGCTGCCGCCATAGAACGCGTCGACCCCTGCAAGGCGCAGGGCGGCGGTGCCAGCGGGCTCATGCGCCAAGGTAGATCTCCCGCGTGCGCGGATGCGCGACCACTTCGGCGCGCGTGCCCTCGACGATCACGCTTCCGTAGTGCAGCACCGTGATGCGCTCGGCGAAGGCGAGCGCGGCGTCGATGTCGTGCTCGATCATCACGACGGTGACCTCGCGCGGGATCTCCGCAAGAAGCGCCAGCATCGCGCGGCGCTCTTCCGCCGACAGGCCCGCGAGGGGCTCGTCGAGAAGGAGCAGGCGCGGCGCCTGCGCGAGCGCCATCGCGAGCTCGAGGCGGCGCTTCTCGCCGTAGGAGACCTCGCCCACGACGCGATCGGCCAACGGCGCGAGGCCGACCCTCGCGAGCGCGGCGCGCGCCTTGTCGTGGAGCTCCCCCATCGCGGCGAGCGGCGAGAGCATCCGCCAGCGCGAGGGCGACATCCCGAGGAGACTAAGCACGATGTTGTGCGCGAGCGTGTCGCGCGGAAAGAGCGTGAGGATCTGGTAGGTGCGCGCCATGCCGCGCCGCGCGCGTTGGTCGGGACGAAGGCCCCCGACTTCCTCGCCGAAGAGCCGCACCGATCCCGAGTCCGCGCGCAAGTCCCCGCTGATCAGGTTGAAGAGCGTGGTCTTGCCCGCGCCGTTGGGGCCGATGATGCCCACGATGCCGCCGGGCGGCAGCGAGAAGTTCAAATTGTCGAAGAGGAGATTGTCGCCGTAACCCTTGGCCACCTTTTGCGCCTCGACGACG
>JADGRS010000188.1 GCA_017880705.1 Burkholderiales bacterium | reverse complement strand
CAAAGCCCTTTGTTCGCATAACTCGCATTGCTCGAAATACGCGACCTTCGGCATGAATACGCAGGACGCACGGTCCTGTCGGTGCGCGAATGGAGCGTGCCGCAGGGCGAGGCGAGCCTCGTCATCGGAGCGTCGGGAAGCGGCAAGAGCACGCTGATCGGCATCGTCGCGGGACTGGTTTCCCCCACCGCGGGCAGGGTCGGCGTGGCCGGCGAGGAGATCACCGCCATGGGCGCGCTCGCGCGCGACGCCTTCCGCGCGGCGAACATCGGCCTCGTGCCGCAAACGCTGCATCTCATCGGCGTCGTCTCGGTGCGCGACAACCTGCGCATCGCGCAGCGACTCGCGGGCCGCGTCGTGGACGACCACGCCATCGACGCGGTCCTTGGGAGCCTCGGCATCGAGGCGCTGGCGGGAAACAAGGCGCGCGACCTCTCGGTGGGCGAAGCCCAGCGCGTGGCGATCGCGCGCGCCGTGGTGAACCGCCCGCGGCTCGTCCTCGCCGACGAGCCGACCTCGGCGCTCGACGACGCGAATTGCGACAAGGCGCTCGCGCTGCTGCTCGGCCAGGCCAGCGCGTGCGCCGCCACGCTCGTCATCGCCACCCACGACCGGCGCATCCGCAGCCACTTCACGAGGACGCTCGAGCTATGAGCATGCTGCGCCTCGCGTGGGCCTACCTCCTCGCGCGCCCGCTGCTCACGCTCCTGCACGTCGCGATGCTCGGAATCGGCGTCGGGACGATGATCCTGCTGCTGCTCTTCACGTCGCAGGCCGAGGAACGCCTCGAGCGCGACGCGCGGCCGGTCGATCTGGTGGTGGGCGCGAAGGGAAGCCCGCTGCAGCTCATCATGTCCTCGGTGCTGCACGTCGACGTGCCCACCGGAAACATTCCCTACGCCGAGGCGCTGCGCTTCGCCGCGAACCCCATGATCGCGACGGCCACGCCGGTCTCGCTCGGTGACAGCTTCCGCGGCTTTCGCATCGTCGGCACCGATGCGAGCTTCCTCGCCCTCTACGGCGCGCGCGTGTCCGAGGGCAAGGCATTCGAGCAGCCGATGGAGGCGCTGCTGGGCGCGACGGTCGCCCGGCGCTCGGGGCTCGCCGCCGGAGCGCGGCTTGTCGGCACCCACGGGCTCGCCTCGGCTGGCACCGCGCACCAGGAGCATCCGTACCGCGTGGTCGGCGTGCTGGCGCCCACGGGCACCGTCGTCGATCGCCTCGTGCTGACGCCGCTCGCGAGCGTCTGGGAAGTCCACGACGAGCACCACGCGGAGGAAGGCGCCGCCCGCGAACCCAGGGACGAATCGAAGCGCGAGATCACCGCGCTCCTCGTGAAGTACCGCACGCCGCTCGCCGCGGCGCTCCTGCCGCGGCAGGTGAACTCGACCACGTCGATGCAGGCCGCCTCGCCCGCCTACGAGATGGCGCGTCTCATGAATCTCCTCGGCGTGGGCGTCGACGTCCTGCGGGTCTTCGCGATCGTGCTGATGGTGACCGCCGCGGCCTCGATGTTCGTGGCGCTCATGTCGGCGCTCCAGGAGCGGCGCTACGACCTGGCGCTCCTGCGAACCCTCGGCGCGCGCCCCGCGACGCTCTTCGCGCTCCTCGCGTGCGAAGGCGTGACGCTCGTGGTAGCGGGAGTTATACTGGGACTGCTCCTCGGGCATGCGTGCGCTTCGGCCCTGGGAAGCTGGATCGCCCGATCGCAACCGTGGTCGATCACCGGTTTCGCATGGGTCGGCGCCGAGGTCTGGGTGGTGCTCGCAGTGCTGGCGGCCGGCGCGGCGACAAGCCTCATTCCGGCGCTGCAGGCGTACCGGCGCGATCCCGCGCTCCTCCTGAAGCGTTGAGCTCGCGAACATCACATAAACCAATGACGAAGATGCTGCGCACTCTGGCAATCCTTCTCGCGGGGCTTTCCCTCGGCGCCGGAATGGCCTTGGCGCAGACACCGCCCGCCGGTATGCAGATGCCCGGCGGCGGCACGGTCGACGCTCAGCCCGCGGGCACAGTGCCGTGGCAGCTCCTGCAGCAGGCGAAGACCGTGCAGAAGCCCGACAAGAAGTACGGCCCGGTCTTCACGCGCGAGATCCGCAAGCTCGACAAGCAGGACGTGAAGCTCTACGGCTTCATGATGCCGCTCGAGCAGACGCGGTTGCAGAAGCGCTTCCTCCTCGCGTCGTTCCCGCCCCATTGCCCGTTCTGCATGCCGGGCGGGCCGGAATCGATGGTGGAGGTCGTCGCCGACCAGGCGGTCGAATTCACCTACGAGCCCATCATCGTCGCGGGCCGCATGGCGATTCTCGAGGACGACGTCGTGTACTACCGCCTCACGAACGCGAACGCGGTCGCGAAATAGACGTGGCGACTCCAGCGGCCGGCGCCTCCCCGAGTCCCATCCGCCCGGCGCGTCCCGCGGGGAGGCTGGGCTCCGAGGAATTCAACTCCGGCGCGCTTCCCACCGCGCAGGAAGCCGCGATCCTCTATGCCGCGAATCATTCCGGCGCCGCGACCTCGCTCCTCAAGTCCGAGATCAAGGACGGGGTCGGGCGCAACAACAAGCAGGCGTGGCTGATGCTCTTCGACCTGCACCAGATCGCGCAGAACCGCCAGGAGTTCGACTCGCTCTCGATGCTCTTCACCGTGAAGTTCGAGCAATCGCCTCCCGTGTGGGCGGAGGGCGGCGACGCGGCCAACGACCCGCGCCGCAACCAGAGTCGCGAGCGCAAGGATTTCTTCGCGCTGAAACCCTCCGCGGCCGGGGAGCTTTTGACGGAGATCGAGAAGTTCCGCGCGTTCACGGAGGCGCAGGGCACGGTGCGGCTCGACGTGGCGAAGGTGTCCGCGATCACCGCCGAGGAGTCGCTCGCCTTCGCGAAGGCGCTCATCGCGCTTCGCAAGAAGCACATGCCGATGTGGTTCAACAATTTCGACTCGCTCGAGAAGGTGCTGCGCGCGGCGTTCAACGAGCGCGCGACGGCCGAGCAACGGCCCTTCTGGATCCTCCTGTTCGAGATCTACATCCTCCTGGGCAAGATGGACCAGTTCGAGGAGCTCGGCCTCGAGTTCGCCGTGGCCTTCGAGATGTCGCCTCCCAACTGGGAGGTCTACGTGAACAAGGTCGCCGCGGATGCCGTCCGCGCCACCGCCGCGGCGAAGACCGCCGCGGCGGCGCCCGCCGCGCCGCCCGAGGCGGGCTTCGAATTGAAGGGCGTCATCTCCCCCGCGAGCTCCAACCAGATCGCGGAGCTGAACGCGTACGCCGCGACGCGTCCCGAAGTGGTCGTCGACATGGGCAAGGTGCTGCGGGTGGAGTTCGGCTTCACCGCCGCGTTCTTCGACGTGGTGAAGGCGATCCAGCTCGCAGGCAAGCGCGTCATCCTCACCAACCTGAACGAGATCAACGCCGCGCTCCTCGAGGCGATGGGCGTCAACCGCTACGCCATCCTCGTCCGGCGCAAGTCCACCTGAAATCCCCCGCGGCGTGAGAGCGATTTCCCCGCGCATGCGCCGGCCGCGCCTGATATAGCCCTCCCATGAGCCCAGAACCCGCGCAGTTCCACGCAACCACCATCCTCTCCGTGCGCCGCGGCGAGCGCGTCGCCATGGGCGGCGACGGCCAGGTGACGCTCGGCAACATCGTGATCAAGGCGACGGCCCGCAAGGTGCGGCGCCTGTATCACGACAGGATCCTCGCGGGTTTCGCGGGCGCGACCGCGGACGCCTTCACCCTCTTCGAGCGCTTCGAATCCAAGCTCGAGAAGCACCAGGGAAACCTGCTGCGCTCGGCGGTGGAGCTCGCCAAGGACTGGCGCACCGATCGCATGCTGCGCAGGCTCGAGGCGATGCTCGCCATCGCGGATCGCGAGTCGTCGCTCGTCATCACCGGCACCGGCGACGTGCTCGAGCCGGAGCACGGGCTCCTCGCGATCGGCAGCGGCGGCGGCTATGCGCAGGCGGCCGCGCTCGCGCTCCTCGAGAACACGGAGCTCGGGCCCGCCGAAATCGTGAAGAAATCGCTCTCCATCGCGGGCGAGCTGTGCATCTACACCAACCAGAACCTCGTGATCGAGACTCTCTGACCATGGCCGACGCGACCCCGCTCGCGGGCCCGGCCGCCGGCGCGCCACCGACGATGATGACGCCGCAGGAGATCGTCCACGAGCTCGACAAGAACATCGTGGGCCAGGCCGATGCCAAGCGCGCGGTGGCGATCGCGCTTCGCAACCGGTGGCGGCGCTCGCAGGTCCCCGAGCCCCTGCGCAGCGAGATCACGCCGAAGAACATCCTCATGATCGGCCCGACGGGCGTGGGCAAGACGGAGATCGCGCGCCGCCTCGCGCGCCTGGCCAACGCGCCCTTCATCAAGGTCGAGGCGACCAAGTTCACCGAGGTGGGCTACGTGGGCCGCGACGTGGACTCGATCATCCGCGACCTCGTCGAGATCGCCATCAAGTCGACGCGCGAGCAGGAGATGCACAAGGTGCGCCCGCGGGCCGAGGACGCCGGCGAGGATCGCGTGCTCGAGGCGCTCCTGCCCGGCGTGCCCGCGACCGAGAGCCTCGAGGCCAATTCCACGCGCCAGCGCTTCCGCAAGATGCTGCGCGAGGGCAAGCTCGACGACAAGGAGATCGAGATCGACCTCGCCCAGCCTCAGGGGAACATGGAGATCCTCGCCCCGCCCGGCATGGAGGAGCTCACCAGCCAGATCCAGGGCATGTTCGCCAACATCGGCGGCACGCGGCGCAAGCGCCGCACGCTGAGGATCCGCGAGGCGCTGCGGCTGCTCGTCGACGAAGAGGCGCTCAAGCTGGTGAACGAGGAGGAGATCCGCTTCAAGGCGCTGCGCGCGGTCGAGGAGGACGGCATCGTGTTCCTCGACGAGATCGACAAGATCGCGAGCCGCGGCGAGATGCTGGGCGCCGACGTCTCGCGCCAGGGAGTGCAGCGCGACCTGCTGCCCCTCGTGGAGGGGACCGCGGTCACGACCAAGTACGGAATGATCCGCACCGACCACGTCCTCTTCATCGCGAGCGGCGCCTTCCACCTCGCGAAGCCCTCGGACCTCATTCCGGAGCTGCAGGGACGGCTTCCGATCCGCGTCGAGCTCGCGAGCCTCTCGGTCGAGGACTTCGAGCGCATCCTCACCGCCACCGATGCGTGCCTCACGCGGCAGTACCAGGCGCTCCTCGCCACCGAGGGCGTCGAGCTCGCGTACACGCCCGATGGCGTGCGCCGGCTCGCCGAGATCGCCTTCTCGGTGAACGAGCGAACCGAGAACATCGGCGCCCGCCGCCTGCACACGGTGATGGAGAAGCTCCTCGAGGAGGTCTCCTTCGACGCGGGCCGCAAGGCCGCGCGCATCACCATCGACGCGGCCTACGTCGACGACCGCCTCGGCGAGCTCGCCAAGAGCGAGGATCTGGCGCGCTACGTGCTGTGAAAGGTTTGGTAACGGTTTCGCCGGCGTGACGGCCTAGAATCGCCCCATGCGCTACGCTTCCACGCCTCTCGCGCTGCTTCTCGCGGCCTGCGCCACCTCGCCTTCCGCACCCCCCGACGCGGCCGCCTCGCTCGCCGCGGCCGAAACCGAATTCGCCGCGCGCTCGGTGCGCGAGGACATGCGCGCGGCCTTTCTCGCGAACTTCGCCGACGACGGCGTCTTCGTGCGCGACGGCTGGGTCGTGGCGAAGACGGACCTCGCGAAGCGAAGCGCCCCCGCAATCGTGCTCGACTGGCGTCCGGTCTTCACCGAAGTCGCGCGGTCCGGCGACCTCGGCCTGTCGACGGGACCGTGGAAGATCACCAGCAAGTCGAAGCCCGAGCAGCCGCCGTCCTTCGGGCAGTTCGTGTCGATCTGGCGCCGCGATCCGGGTGGGCCGTGGAAGGTCGCCGTCGACATCGGCATCGCGCATCCGGGGGCGGCGCTCTGGGACCAGGCCCTCGCGACCATGGTGCTGCCGGGCCGCGCGGCCCTCACGCGCGGCGGCATCGAAACGGCCGAGCTCGAGTTCGTGACCGATGCGCACCAAAAGGGCCTTCCCGCCGCGTACGCGGCCTACGGCTCGGAACGGTTTCGCTTCTATCGCGATGGATTCGAGCCCGCCGTCGGGAAAGCCAACGCGATCGCCTCGCCCGCGATGACCGGCGAGAAGCTCGCCTGGTCCATCGACCAGATCGAGATGTCGCAGTCGAGGGACTTCGGCTATTCGCGCGGAAGCTACGCGGCGGTGGCAACGCCGAAGACGCCGCTCGGATACTTCATGCGCGTCTGGCACGTCGAGGACGGCCGGTGGCGCATCGCCCTCGACGTCGCCAATCCCGTCGCGAAGCCCTGAGCGGGCGTTCAACAGCCGCAAGCGCGAGCGTGGGATTCAAGGGGTATCCACCGCGCGCACCCGGGGGTGCGATCACCCCCGAGCGAGGGCGGGGAAAAGTTCGACCCGGGCGGCGGTGACGCGCGTCGGCACTCCGGTGACGATGCGTGGCGGCAGCGGCCCTTTTCACAACCACCT
>JADGRS010000187.1 GCA_017880705.1 Burkholderiales bacterium | reverse complement strand
CAGCGGCAGCGTCATTCCCGCGCAGAACGCCGCCGGGAACATGACGAGCATCGAGGCGAGCATTCCGGCGCCGGTGAACAGGACGTAACCCTCGCTCGTGCGCGACACCGCGAGGAACGTCCAGTGGATGAAGTCGAGCACGTCGGCGTAGATCCACACGGCGTAGACCGCGAAGAACGCCTTGGCCACGAGGAGTCCCGCGAGCCACCCGAGGTCGCTGCGCAGCCGTGCGATGCGGTTGCGGAACCAGAACGCGCCCAGGGACATCGCGAGGATGAAGGCGGAAAGCATCACCTCGAACGAGTGCGTGGAGGCGCCCAGGCCCAGGCTCAGCATGCGGATCCAGCTGATCTCGTAGATGAAGGACGCCGCGCCCGTGGAGAATGCGAGCACCAGGACCGCGCGCGTGATGTCCCGGCCCGCCGATGGGCCCGATGCGCCTGGCGCGGGGGCGCGCGGCGCCACGACCGCCACGCGCCGCGCGATGAGCCACACGACGAGCGCGAGCAACACGTTGAGCAGGCCCGCGGTGAGGATCGTCCCGGGAAGTCCGAAGTGGTCGATCAGGTAGAAGCCGCTCGCGAGGACGCCGATGGCCGCGCCGAAGCTGTTGGTGAAGTACAGCATCGAGAGGGACCGCCCTCCCGACTCGGGGTAGAGCCGCATGATGCCGGCGCTCATCAGCGGAAAGGTCGTGCCGAGCAGGATCGACGCGGGCAGGATGAGGAGCGAAGCGAGGCTCCATTTGAAAAGGTCAATGCCGGTGCCGCCGAGCGCAGGCATGGCGGTATCGAATGCCCAGCGCGTGGCGGCGAGGAACGTGCCGTGGAAGGCGATCGCGAGAAGGCCGATGCCGAGCTCCGCGAACGCATAGCCCAGGAGGAGATTGCCGATGCGCTGCGTGAAGCGGCTCACCAGCCACGAGCCGATTGCCATGCCGCCCATGAAAATGGCGAGGACGAGCGTCTGGGCGTAGGCCGCGTGGCCGAGGAAGAGCTTGAGGTAGTGGCTCCAGATCGATTCGTAGATGAGCCCGGCGAAGCCCGAGATCGTGAAGAGGGCAAAGAAGATCCCGACGGGCAGGCGTGTCGTCATGGGGTCGGCGGGAAGCGCGGACTTCAGGATGCGGCTCTTCGCGGCACTCGCGAGAACCGCGCGCTCACGGCTTGTAGCCGGGGATGCGCGTCTCGTCCACCTGGTCGATCTGCTCGGGATCGAGGAATTCGCGGGCGTAGCGCAGGTACACCTTGTCTCTCACGAAGATGTCGAAGAGATCCGGATCGACGTGGCCGTTTTCCTTCATTCGCCCGAGGATCGCGAGCGAGTCCGACAGCGTCTTGCCCGGCTTGTACGGGCGGTCCCTCGCGGTGAGCGCCTCGAAGATGTCGGCGATCCCCATCACGCGCGCCTGGATGCTCATCTGCTCGCGGGTGAGCCCCTTGGGATAGCCCTTGCCGTCCATGCGCTCGTGGTGGCCTCCCGCATACTCGGGAACGTTGAGAAGGTGCCGCGGCCACGGCAGCGCCTCCAGCATCTTGATCGTGGCCACGATGTGGTGGTTGATGATCTCGCGCTCGCCGGCATTGAGCGTTCCGTAGGGAATGTTGAGGTTGTCTTCCTCGTCCCTCGACAGGAAGCGGTCGACCTCGCCGCGCTCGTTGCGCCACTGGTAGCGGGCGATCTGCGAGACGCGCGCCTGGTCTTCGGGCTTCATGCGCTCGCTGCCGATGTTGGTGCGCCGCAGGAACTCGCGATCGTCGTCGTACTGGCGGATCTTCGCCGCGCACGCTTCCTCGGCGCGGCGCGCGCTCGCCTCGTCGTGGGCCTCGAGCGCCTTCACCTTGGCGCGCAGCATCTCGATCTCCGCCTCGCGCTTGAGCGCCTCGAAGCGCGTGGCGACGAGCTCGATGCGGTCGTAGATCGTCTGCAGCTTGGTCGCCTTGTCGACCACGTGCACCGGTGTCGTGATCTTGCCGCAGTCGTGCAGCAGGCCCGCGATCTTCAGCTCGTAGCGGTCCTTCTCGGACATGCGGAATTCCGTAAGCGGCCCGACGGTTGCGCTCGCTGCCGCTTCGGCGAGCATCATCGTGAGCGTCGGCACGCGCTTGCAGTGGCCGCCCGTGTAGGGGCTCTTGTCGTCGATCGCGGTGTTGATGAGCTCGATCAACGACTCGAAGAGCACCTCCAGCTGCTGGATGAGGAGCCGGTTGGTCAGCGCGATCGCGGCCTGGGAGGCGAGCGACTCGGCGAGGCGCTGGTCCTCCTCGCTGAAGGCAGTCACGAGGCTCGTGGCCGGCTCGATCGCGTTCAGCAGCTGCAGCACGCCGATGATGTCGCCCTCGTGGTTCTTCATCGGCACGGTGAGGAAGGAGGTCGAGCGGTAGCCCGTGCGCTTGTCGAAGTTGCGCGTGCCCGAGAAGTCGAAGCCCTCCTCGATGTACGCGTCGGCGATGTTCACCGTGCGATGCATGAGGGCCGCGTAGGCCGCGATCATGGTGTAGTTCGGCTCGCCGTCCTTGTCGTGCAGCGGGATGGGATAGAACGGGACCGGGTTGCCCGAGGTCCCTCCCATCGCGATCGAGAGCGAATCGGTGCGCACGATCTCGAACTGGAGCTTGTCGCCGTCGAGGCGGTAGAGCGTTCCGCCGTCGGCGTGCGTGAGGTTCTTCGCCGCAATGAGGATCGTCTCGAGGAGCTTGTGGATGTCGCGCTCCTGCGAGAGCGCGATGCCGATCGCGTTGAGGTACTCGAGCTTGGAGAGGAAGTGCGTCTCGAGCGCGCGCGCGAGCTCCGCCGGCGCCCTCGCGACGGCGGGCTGGATCCCCGACGCCTCGGGGATGACCGCGCTTGCTTTTGTCGCGTTGCGCACGGTCACTTGATGCAGACCGCCCGCACCTGCGCCATGTCGGTCACGCCCTGGAGCACCTTCTCCATGCCGTCCATCTTGAGGGTCAGCATGCCTTCGGCGAGGGAAACGGCGAGGATCTCGGCGACGCGCGCGTGCTCCTGGATGAGCTTCTTGATGGGATCGGTGCCCACCAGCAGCTCGTGCAGGCCCACGCGGCCCTTGTAGCCGGTGCCGCCGCACGCATCGCAGCCCTTGGGCTTCATCAGCTTGAATTCGGGCTTGCCGAAGCCGTAGTCCTTGGCGAAGCGCTCGAACACCTTCTTGTAGCTGCCCTGCAGGTCGTTCTTGAACTCGGGCGTGTTCACGAGCTCGCCGCAGTACTCGGTGATGAAGTGCTTCACCTCGTCCTGGCCCGGCGTGTACGCCTCCTTGCACTTGCACAGGCGCTTGGCGAGGCGCTGCGCGAGGATGCCGAGAATCGCGTCGGCGAAGTTGAACGGGTCCATCCCCATGTCGAGGAGGCGGATGATCGATTCCGGGGCGGAGTTCGTGTGCAGCGTCGCGAACACGAGGTGGCCCGTGAGCGACGCCTCGATGCCGATCGAGGTCGTGTCCTTGTCGCGCATCTCACCGACCATGATGATGTCCGGGTCGGCTCGCAGGAACGCCTTCATCGCGACGGCGAAGGTGAGCCCCGCCTTCGGGTTCATCTGGCACTGGCGCAGGCCCTTCTGCGTGATCTCGACCGGGTCCTCCGCGGTCCAGATCTTGGTGTCGACGGTGTTCAACGAGCCGAGCACCGAGTGCAGGGTCGTCGTCTTCCCGGAGCCCGTCGGGCCGCACACGAAGAAGAGTCCGTAAGGCTTCGAGATGCAGGCCTTCAGGCGCTCCATGTTCTGCGGCAGCACGCCCAGCTTGTCGAGCGGGATCGGCTCGCCGGCCGCGAGGATGCGCATCACCACGTCCTCGACGCCGCCCGCGGTGGGGATCGTCGCCACGCGCAGCTCGATGTCGAGCGGGCCGAACTTCTTGAACTTGATCTTGCCGTCCTGCGGGCGGCGCTTCTCGGAGATGTCGAGGTCGCACATGATCTTCAGGCGCGTCACCAGCGGCTGGCGATACGCCGCCGGCACCTCGATGTAGTTGGAGAGCGTGCCGTCCTTGCGGAAGCGCACGCCCGTCTTGCCCTTGCCGGGAAGCGGCTCCACGTGGATGTCCGACGCGCCCTGGTGGTAGGCGTCGACGATGATCTTGTTCACGAGCTTCACCAGCTCGTTGTCGGCCGCCGCGGAGACGTCGTCCGCGCCGGGATCCATGTCCTCCTCGGTATCGAGCCCGCCGAGGAGGTCCCCGATCGACTCGCTGCCCATGCCGCCCGAGGGATCGGCGCCGAAGAAGAGGTCGAGCGTGAGCTTGAAGTCGCGCTCGGTCGTCACCTTGAAGACCACCTTGGAGCGCGGGAAGACGTTTTCCACCATGCGCGAGCTCTTCACGCGCTCCGGGTCGGTCGACATCACGATGATGCCGGCCTTCGAGTCCTCCACCGGCACCCAGTGGTTTCCCTCCGCATAGTCGCGCTTGATGTTCTTGAGCAGGTCCGGCGGCTTGATGCGGTCGCTCTTGTGCGGCTCGTACTCGACGCCGAAGAACTTCGCGAGCGCCGCGCCGATCGCCGGCAGCTTCACCTGGAACTCGTCGATGAGGATGTCCTCGACGTTCTTGTTCTTGCGCCGCGCGGCCTTGGTGGCGAGCTCGAGCTCCCCGGCGGCGATCACGTTGTCGATCACCAGGTACTCGAACTTCGACTGCACCGTGCCCGGCATCTGCTGGCGCACGCGGAAGGCGATGGCGAGCGTCTTGGACAGCTCCACCACGCCCTCGTCGTGCAGCGACGAGAAGGGCTGGCCCGCGAGGTTGTTGATGAGCTGGATCACGCCCATCAGCTCCGTGCCCGAGTCGCCGCCGAGGATCGGCGCGATCAGCATCTGCTTGGAGCGATACCCGGTGCGCTGGTCGACGGCCTTGAGGAACGTGAGGTTGGGCGAGTACTGCTTCAGCTCCGAGTCGTCGTAGACGTCCTTGATGTTCATGTGGCGCTTGTTGAGCGCGGCGTATCCCGCCAGCGACGACTCCGAGATCGGCAGCTTGATGTCCTTGAAGGAGTTCAGGCCGGTCTTCACCTTCGAGACGATCGAGGAGAGGTCCTCGCTCGTGATGTACACCGTCATGCGGTCCGCCTCGAACAGCTGGCAGATGTCGCGCGAGACGTCGAGGATGATCTCGTCGATGTTGCTGGTGGAGTGGATCCGGTTGGTCACCGCCTGCAGCTTCTTCGAGAAGGCGAGCTTGACGCTCATGTCGGCGACGTTCGCCGACGGCGGGATCTTCGTGTCGAGTACTGCGCTCATGGTTCGATCCTCACAGCGAGAATTCCTGGTTGTTCTCGAGCATCCGCGGGCGCCAACGCCCCGCCGCTTCGCTCACTTCCTTCATGGTGAGCGCGCCCTCGCCCGGCTTCAGGTGCGTGATGAACACCTCGGGCTTGACGCGCATCTTCTCGAGCTCCTCCGCCAGCAGCTGCGGGCAGAGGTGCTTCGACGCGACCGCGATGCCGCGCTCCTTGTTGGAGAACGCGGTCTCGATGATCAGGTACTTCAGGTTGGGGGTCGCGTTCACGGTCTTCCACAACGCGTCGTTGGTGGAGGTGTCGCCGCTGAAGATGAGCGCGTTGCGTCCGTTGTCGAGCACGTAGCCCACCGCCGGAACCGTGTGGTTGGCTGGGATCGCCGTGAATACGCGGCCGCGAAGCGCGACGCCTTCGCCGACGCGGATCTCGCGATACGCCATGAACGGCTGGTTGGCGTCGGGGATCTGCGTGAAGTCGGGCCAGAGCTTCCAGTTGAAGAGGTGCGCCCTCAGGATGTCGAGGGTCTCCTGGATGGCGTAGACCTTGATGGGGCTGCGCCTCATCCAGCACACGGTGTCCACGAGAAACGGGATGCTCGTCACGTGATCGAGGTGCGAATGGCTCACGAAGATGTGGTCGATCTTGGCGAGCTGCTCGAGCGAGAGGTCGCCCACGCCCGTGCCCGCATCGATCAGCACGTCGTCGTCGACGAGGAACGATGTCGTGCGGAGACTGCCGCCGATGCCCCCGCTGCATCCCAGTACACGGATCTTCATCGTCTGTCCTAGGGCCACGGGGGCCGCTGGGCTACGGCTTTCCGCGCTCTGGCTACGATCCCGATGGAGAACGGACTCTCGCTCCATTATGGGCAGGTCCTTCCACGATGGCTGTGAGGCATTCCACAGTTTACGGGACAGCGGCGGGCGAAGGCAGCCCCCGTCGCGGGACCGCCCAGCGCCCGGAAAAGGCTCACGGCTTGTAGAAGAACTCCATCTTCACGCCGGCGATCTCGATCAGGTCGTGGTCCCCCAGCGCGTGGGCCTGTCCGCCCATGGAAGCGCCGTTCAGGGTCGGAAAGGTCGCGCCCTCGACGTGGGTGATGAAATAGCCGTTGGGGCGCTTGGTGATCACGGCGACCTGGAGGCCGGGCTTGCCGATGGTCGTGAGGTTCTTCGTGAGGTCGAGCGTGCGCCCCGCGGCGGCTCCGGAGAGCACCTGGATCGCGGCTTCACGCAGGGGCGTGGCGCCTCCGGCGGGAGCAGCGG
>JADGRS010000186.1 GCA_017880705.1 Burkholderiales bacterium | reverse complement strand
CGTCGTCGCGACCGACCTGCGCGGCTACGGCGATTCCGCGAAGCCGCCGGGAAGCCCCACGCACGAGCCCTACTCGAAGCGCGAGATGGCGAAGGACCAGGTCGAGGCGATGGCGGCGCTCGGCCACGAGCGCTTCTTCCTGTGCGGCCACGATCGCGGCGCGCGCGTTTCCCACCGCCTCGCGGTCGACCACGGCACGCGCGTGGCGAAGGTGGCGCTCCTCGACATCGCGCCTACGCTCGCCATGTACGAGCAGACCAACGAAGCGTTCGCGCGCGCCTACTGGCACTGGTTCTTCCTCATCCTTCCGGAGCACCTGCCCGAGCGGATGATCGCGGCCGATGCGAGGCTCTTCCTGAAGAAGAAGATGGGCGCGGGCAGGGCGGGGCTCGCGCCCTTCACGCCCGACGCGTGGGCCGAGTACGAGCGCTGCTTCACGGCGGGCGCGATCCACGCGATGTGCGAGGACTATCGCGCCTCGGCGACCATCGACCTCGTCCAGGACCGCGGCGACCGCGACGCCGGCCGGCGCGTGACGTGCCCGCTCCTCGCGCTGTGGGGCGAAGATGGCATCATCGGGCGTTGCTTCAAGCCGCTCGACGAATGGCGGCGCGTCGCCGATGATGTGCGCGGGCACGGCGTGCCGGGCGGGCACTACATTCCCGAAGAGGCCCCCGATATTCTCGTGGCCGAGCTGCAGAAATTTTTCCTGGAGGGCGCGTGAAGAATTACCGGATCGCGGTGGTCGCCGGCGACGGCATCGGCAAGGAGGTCGTTCCCGAGGGGCAGCGCGTGCTCGAGGCCGCGGGACGCAAGTTCGGCTTCTCCCTCGCGTGGGACGAGAAGCCGTGGAGCTGCGACTACTACGCGAAGCACGGCAAGATGATGCCCGACGACGGTCTGGACCAGATCCGCGGGCACGACTCGATCTTCCTCGGCGCCGTCGGCTTTCCCGGCGTTCCCGATCACGTGTCGCTGTGGGGGCTGCTCATCCCGATCCGGCGCGGCTTTCACCAGTACGTGAACCTGCGGCCGGTGCGCCTGATGCCCGGCGTGCCCTCGCCGCTCGCCAACCGCAAGCCCGGCGACATCGACTTCTGGGTGGTGCGGGAGAACAACGAGGGCGAGTACTCGTCGGTGGGCGGGCGCATGTACGGCGGCACCCCCGAGGAGTTCGCGACGCAGCTGTCGATCTTCTCGCGCAAGGGCACCGACCGCATCATGAAGTTCGCCTTCGAGCTCGCGCGTACGCGCAAGAAGAAGCACGTGACCTCGGCCACCAAGTCCAACGGCATCGCGATCACGATGCCCTTCTGGGACGAGCGCTTCAAGGAGATGAGCGCGAAGTATCCCGACGTGAAGACTTCCCAGTACCACATCGACATCCTCACGGCGCATTTCGTGCAGCACCCGGACTGGTTCGACGTCGTCGTCGGCTCGAACCTCTTCGGCGACATCCTCTCGGATCTCGGCCCCGCGTGCACCGGAACCATCGGCATCGCGCCCTCGGCGAACATGAACCCCGAGCGCGAATACCCGTCGTGCTTCGAGCCGGTCCACGGCAGCGCGCCGGACATCTACGGCAAGGGCATCGCCAATCCCATCGGGCAGATCTGGTCCGGCGCGATGATGATGGGCTTCCTCGGCCATCGCGACGCCGAGGACGCCATCGTCGCCGCGATCGAGCGCGTGCTGAAGGAGGGCCCGCGCACGCGCGACATGGGTGGAACGGCCAATACCGTGGATGTGGGAAAGGCGATTGCCGACGCGCTATAAACAGCGGCTGGCGGATACGAAAAGCTTTGGAAACGCAGATGAACGCAGATGTAGCGCAGATGAACGTAAAGCTCTCGGGCGGGGGCTCGCGCCATTGGATGCGGGAATCTCGATTCCAATACTTGATGGGGTACGTCCATCTGCGTGCCTCTATCTGCGTTCATCTGCGTCCCCGCCCTAACAAGAGGAGAGAACGATGAAGAGACGTGAATTCCTGGCGACGAGCGGGGCGATCGCGGCGTCGATGGCGTTGCCCGCGCGCGCGGCGTATCCGGAAAAACCGGTCCACTACATCATCGCGTTCGCGCCGGGCGGCGAATCCGACATCGCGGCGCGCTTCCAGCAGGCCGTGTGGCGCAAGAAGTTCGGGCAGGAGCTGGTGGTGGACTCGAAGCCCGGCGCCGGCGGGGCGCTCGCGTGGTCGCAGCTGAACAACTTTCCCGGCGACGGCTACACGATCATGGGCACGAACATGCCGCACCTCGTGCTGCAGCCCCTCGAGGGCAACGTGCAGTACCGGACCGACGACATCGTCAACATCATCTTCTTCAACTACACGCCCGACGCGATCGTGGTGCGCAACGATTCGCCCCTGAAGACCTTCAAGGATCTCGTGGACGCGGCGAAGGCGAAGCCGGGAACCCTCAACTTCGCGGGCTCGGGCACGAACTCGGCCAACCACGCGGCGCACGAGCGCCTCGACCACGAGACCGGCATCAAGACGACCTACGTTCCCTTCAAAGGCACGGGAGACCTCATCGCGTCGCTCCTCGGCGGGCACGTCGATGCGGCGATGTCCTACTCGTCGCTGCAAGTCGCGCAGAAGGGCAAGACGCGCGTGCTCGCGGTCGCGACGCCGCAGCGCCTGTCGTACATCGACGCGCCTACCTTTCGCGAGCTCGGCATCGACTGGGTGGACGGTGGCTATCGCGGCATCGGCGTGCCGAAATCCACGCCCGAGGCGCTGCGCAGGCACCTGTCGGACATCTTCGAGGACATCAACAAGGACCCGGAATTCCGCCGCAAAATGGCCGAGCAGGGCATCGAGCTGCTCGACATCACCTACGACAAGATGCCGGCCTTTGTCGAGGACCGCAAGAAAGCGTACATTTCGGTCGCGAAACTGATGGGCCTCGTGAAATGACGCGCGGCACCACCCGAGTGTCGACGCGCCACCGCCGCCTGGGTCCCCTGCCAATCGCGTAGCGCCAGCTAGTTGAGCAAAGCGGCATCAGCCGGGCGTGACCGAGGCGGTTCTTCTCGACCCGGGGGCAACACTTTTCTGCAAGCGCAGAGAAAGCAACACTGATACATGTGTCGTGGTGCCATTCAATCCGCATCGACCCGTTGAAGCCGTACCGCCGTGAAGCCACGAGTAGGGCTTGGGGAAAAGTTTGAGAGGCCTCGAGGTAGTTGGCAAATGTGCCGCCCCCACCATTTGTTCGCCTTCGCCGCTCAATAGTGAGTCATCGCCGGCCGGGTCAAACTTTTCCCCGCCCTCACTCGTGGGTGATCGCACCCCCGGGTGCGCGCGGTGGATACCCCTTGATTCCCACGCCCGGACTCGCGGCTGTTGAATTCAAGCGACGAGATCGACGATGCCCGCGAGGTCCTTGACGGTGGCGTCGGGCCGAACGCCGAGCCGCTCGACCGGAGCGCCGGCGCGATTCACCCAGAACGCGCGGAAGCCGAACGACTTCGCGCCCGCCGCGTCCCAGCCGTTCGACGAAACGAACCCCATCATCGTGCGCGGCACGCCGAGATGGTCCTCGACCAGGCGATAGACGCTCGCGTCGGGCTTGAAGACCTTGGCCGCATGCACGCTGAGCACGCCGCCGCGAAAGAGCGGGCGCAATCCGTTGTGTTCAACGACGGCGTTCAGCATTTCGGGATGGCCGTTCGAGAGGATCGCGAGGGGCCTCGCTTCCGCGAGGGCGCGCAGCGCCTCGGGAACTTCCGGAAAAGTGGCGAGGCGGCGATACTCGTCGAGGAGCGAGCGCCGCGCCCCGTCGTCGGCCTCCAGCCCCAGCGACTCGAGGGCCCACTCGAGCGCCGATTGGGTGACGCGGCTGAAGTCCTCGTAGCGTCCCATGAGCGAGCGCAGCCACGTGTACTCGAGCTGCTTCGAGCGCCATGCCACCGAGAGCGCCGCGCCCTTGCCGGGGAAGAGCGACTCCGCCAGCCGGCTCACCGAGTGCACGTCGAAGAGCGTGCCGTAGGCGTCGAACACGAGCGCGGAGATTTCGTGGGCCATGGGGCCTCCTCGAGCGCGATGCTACCATTGGCGCTCCCCCGCTTACCCGGAGATTGGCCGCGTGTTCACCTGGGATTTTCCGTATCCGTCGCAGCGCATGCCCGTGCTCGCGAAGAACGTCGTGGCGACTTCGCAACCGCTGGCGGCGCAGGCGGGGCTCGCGATGCTCGCCCGGGGCGGCAATGCCGTCGACGCGGGGCTCGCCGCCGCGATCACCCTCACCGTGGTCGAGCCGACCTCGAACGGGATCGGCTCCGATGTGTTCGCGATCCTCTGGGACGGCCAGCGGCTGGTCGGCCTCAACGCGTCGGGAAGGTCCCCCGCGGGATGGACGCCGGAACGCTTCGCCGGCAAGAGCGAGATGCCTTCGCTCGGCTGGGACTCGGTCACCGTGCCGGGCGCCGTCTCCGCGTGGATCGCGCTTTCGAAACGCTACGGCAAGCTTCCCTTCGAGGATCTCTTCGAGGCCGGCATCGGCTACGCGCGCGAAAGCTACATGGTCTCGCCGATCACCGCCGCGAGCTGGGCGCGCCAGGCGCCCAACTTCAAGGGCTTCTCCGAATTCTGCTGGACGTTCCTGCCGAAGGACCGCGCGCCATATCCGGGTGAGCGCTTCTATTGCCCGCAACAGGCCGAGACGCTGGAGGACATCGCCTCGACGAAGGGCGAGAGCTTCTATCGCGGGCCGATCGCGGAACGCATCGCGCTCGCGAGCCGCTCCGACGACGGCGCCATGACCGAGGACGACCTGGCCGCCCATCGCGCCGATTGGATCGAACCGATCTCGATCGAGTATCGCGGCTATCACCTGCACCAGATGCCGCCGAACGGCCAGGGCATCGCGGCGCTGATCGCTCTCGGGATCCTGCGCCACTTCGACCTCGCGTCGCATCGCGCCGATTCCGCCGACAGCCTGCACCTGCAGATCGAGGCGATGAAGCTCGCGTTCGCCGACGTGTGGCGCCACGTGGCCGATCCCGCGGCGATGGAAGTGACGACGGCGCAGATGCTGGACGCGGGGTATCTCGCGGAGCGCGCGAAGCTGATCGACATGAAGCGCGCGCAGGCGCCCGGTCCGGGCATCCCGAAGCAGGGCGGCACCGTCTACCTCACGACGGCCGACGAGAAGGGGATGATGCTTTCGTTCATCCAGTCGAACTACAAGGGCTTCGGCTCGGGCGTGGTCGTGCCCGGCACCGGAATCAGCCTGCAGAATCGCGGCGCGGGGTTCGTGCTGAAGCCGGGGCATCCCAACCAGGTCGGCCCGCGCAAGCGTCCGTTCCAGACGATCATTCCCGGGTTCCTCACGCGCAACGGCGAGCCGGTGATGAGCTTCGGCGTGATGGGCGGCAGCATGCAGCCCCAGGGCCACCTGCAGATGGTGACGCGGCTCGTCGACTACAACCAGAATCCGCAGGCGTGCAGCGACGCGCCGCGCTGGATCGTGAATGCGGATTCGACCATCAGCGTCGAGGAAGCGGTGCCGGCGTCGGTCAGGGAAGAGCTCACGCGCCGCGGCCATCGCATCGTGTCGAGCGAGGTCGCGATGTTCGGCTTCGGCGGCGCGCAGCTCATCCACCGCCTCGACGACGGCTACTGCGGGGCGTCGGACCACCGCAAGGACGGCTGCGCGATCGGCTTCTAGGGCTAGTCGCCGGCGCTGAAATGCGGGGAATCGGCGCGCTTGGCGGCGACCGCGCGACGTCCGTCGGGAAAAGTGATGGCGCCCGATGCGACGAATTCGCGTTCGTCCGCGACGCTCACCGCGAGCATCGGCATGCGCTTGAAGAGAAGCGAAGCCTGGGCGCGATACTCGAGGCCCATCAGGACGCGCGGCGATGCGAGGCCCGGATAACGCTCCGCGCCGGAGAGGATCTCCATGTTGAACATGCGCCGGTAGAAGCCGATCTGGGAATCGCGCACCGCGACGATGAGCCAATCGGCATTCTCGGAGGCGCACTGCAGCATGTGCGCCTTGAACAGGTGGAACAGCGCGCTCTTGGGGTCCGTGGACGCGGCGGGATCGACGACCATCAGGCTCGCCTCGACCAGGGTCGCGTCGGCGCCGAGCCCGGCGATCTCGCTTGCGTACGCGCCGCTCGCGGGAAGCGGCCAGCGGCGCATGGCGGAGCTCACGCTCGATCGCGTCGAGCCGATCGTGCGGCCATTGCGCGACAGGAGGAACGTGGTGGTGTTGAACGCCGCGTCGTGGTCGTCGCCGTAGGAGGGGTCCCCGCTTTCGGCGATCTCGCCGCGCTCGCGAAGCGCCTCGAAGCGAAGCGTCTTCACCTCGCTCCAGTCCTCGCGCGTCGCGACGCGGTGCATCTCGAAGCCGCGCTGGATGAGCGCCCCGTCGGGGGACGCGTGGAAGGTGGGGGCTCGAAGGGTCTTCATCATGGGCAAAGCATAGATCCACCGCCCCGAACAAGTCCCCACCCGGGAGGGTGGGGATTGAACGTCATCGGAACGAGGGGCCGTGGATCCACGCGACGATCGAATGCCTCAG
>JADGRS010000185.1 GCA_017880705.1 Burkholderiales bacterium | reverse complement strand
ATTCAAGACGGTCACGCGGAGAACACGGAGGTCGCACGGAGATCCACGGAGAAGCCTCCCGAGCGTGAAATTCGTGGCCAAGTATCAATCGGCGCGCCACTATTGAGCAGTTGCAGTTCTCCGTGTGCTCCGTGCGACCTCCGTGTTCTCCGTGTGATCGTCTTAAGTGTTCTGAAGCAAAGTAGCGGGGTCGCATGTAGCGCGGATCTCGAAGCGCTTCTCGCGGGATTTCGCGCCGCTCAGGAGCGCCACGTCGCGCCTGGCGACACCCAGCTTCTTCGCGATGAACTCGACAAGCGCGTCGTTCGCCCGATCCTCGAGCGCGGGGGCGGCGACGCGGATCTTCAGGCTGTCGCCATGAGGGCCCGCGACTTCGGTGCGGCGCGCTCCCGGCTGCGCATGGATCGAGATCACGAGGAAGCCCCTTGCGGAGCGGCGATGCCACGCGGCCAAGGCCGCGTTAGGGGCCGGAGGTGCTGGTCGCGATCGGCGCGGTGGGCGACAGGCCGATCAACGACCAGTTTTGCGTGTTGATGGCCGTGTGGATGATGTTGCGGTAGCGCGCCGCCGTCGCGTACGAGTACGGCGACGCGAGGAAGTCCTGGTAGAGCTCCTCGAACGTCTGCGCGTTGCAGTAGCCGCTGAAAGCGCACGCGAGCTGCGGCTCGCGGTTGAGCGTCACGCAATCGGAGGTCATGTCGCAGGCCACGAGCGAGAACGCGCCCAGGAACGCCGAGGGCTCGGGAACTTCGCCGTTGGGGCCGATGTGCAGCTGGTTGGCGACCGCGGACTGCGCGAGGAAGTTGCCGACGATCATCATCGCCTCGGGATCGCGCGTCTGGAGGAGCCCGATGATCTGCGACATGCCGTCGGCGACGACGGGCGCGCGCGTCGTGGTCGCGCTGGTCTGGTCCGTGGCGTGGTTCGCCTGGAGCTTTGCGTTCAAGTCGGCCACCAGCAAGCGCGCCTGGGCCCGGGCATCGCCCTGCTGCGCGGCGGCGAGGAACAGGTCCTCGATGTCCTTCTGCGCGATCTTGGTGCCCTGGAAACGCATGCAACGCTGCGTGTTGTCGGAGGCGTCGTAAGCGGCGATGCGCTTGGTGTTGTTCGTGTCGCCCACCGTGAGGCTTTGCATGAATTGCTTGCGCTGCTTGGCGCTGTAGGCGGCGAGGTCCTCGTTGATCGTGGTGGTGAACTGGCACTCCTCCAGCGCACGCGCGAGGTAGTAGCGCTCGTCGGCCGTGAGGCCCGGGCGGCGCGAGTTGATGCCGTCGACGAAGGACTTCAGGTCGCGCGCGGCGCGGAAATCGACCGCCGCGGGCGAAGCGCGCATCTGCTCCGCGCGAGGCAGCGGCGCAGGCGCAACGAGGGTCTTGTGCTGCGGCTCGCCACGCACGCTCATCACCACCGCGCGCATCGCGGCGTCGTCGCTTGCCGTGGACGATGAGACGCCTTTCTCGTCGCGCGCCGCCGATACGACCCCCGTGTACTTGGTCGTGATCAGCAGCCCATAGGCGACAAGAGATGCCAGGCCGATGGCCGTAAGGCGGTTCATAGAGCGGAGTCTGGCTAAAAAGGGCCGTTTCGTCAATGATTTCCACGTGGCGCGCCCCGGCGGGCCTGGGGGCGGCCGGGGCGGAAAATCTGTGCCGTCCGTCACATCAATGATGCAGGATCTTGGACAGGAATTGCTGGGCGCGCTCGGAGCGCGGCTTGCCGAAGAAGTCGTCCTTGGGAAGATCCTCGACGATCTGGCCCTTGTCCATGAAAATCACGCGGTTCGCGACCTTGCGCGCGAATCCCATCTCGTGCGTGACCACCATCATCGTCATGCCTTCCTTGGCGAGCCCGACCATCACGTCGAGCACCTCGTTGATCATCTCGGGATCGAGCGCCGAGGTGGGCTCGTCGAAGAGCATCGCGATGGGATCCATCGAAAGCGCGCGCGCGATCGCCACGCGCTGTTGCTGGCCCCCGGAGAGCTGTCCCGGAAACTTGTCCTTGTGGGCCAGGAGCCCGACGCGATCGAGGAGCTTCAATCCCTTTTCGAGCGCCTCGCCCTCGGGCCGGCGCAGCACCTCCACCTGCGCGAGCGTGAGGTTCTTCGCGACCGTCATGTGCGGGAAGAGCTCGAAATTCTGGAACACCATGCCGATGCGCGAGCGAAGCTTCGACAGGTTGGTCTTGGGGTCGCCGACCGACACTCCCTCGACGGTGATCACGCCCTTCTGGAAGGGCTCGAGGCCGTTCACCGTCTTGATGAGCGTCGACTTGCCGCTTCCCGACGGGCCGCATACGACGACCACTTCGCCCTTCGACACCTCGGTCGTGCAGTCGGTGAGCACCTGGAACGGGCCGTACCACTTGCTGACGTCTTTGATCGAGATCATGGCGACTCTGGTTCCTATCGGATCACTGCGATTCTCACCTGCAGCCGTTTCACCATCAGCGACAGGCCGAAGGAGACGATGAAGTACACCACCGCCGCGAACGAATACATCTCGACGAGGCGGTAGTCGCGATTGGCGATCTTCGCCGCCGCGCCGAGGAAGTCCGTCGCCGAGATGACGTACACGAGCGACGTGTCCTGGAAGAGGATGATCGTCTGCGTGAGGAGCACCGGCACCATGTTGCGGAAAGCCTGGGGCAGCACGATGTGGCCCATCGTCTGCCAGTAGTTGAGCCCGAGCGCGTAGCCCGACCACACCTGCCCGCGCGCGATCGACTGGATGCCGGCGCGCATGATCTCGCAGTAGTACGCGGCCTCGAACATGGTGAACGTGAGGAAGGCGGAGTATTCGGGACCGACCTGCACCGGCCGCGGCGCGCTCGTCAGCCACATGCCGATGTACGGCGCGCAGAAGTAGAACCAGAAGATCACGAGCACCAGCGGAATCGAGCGCATCAGGTTCACGTACGCGCCCGCGATCGCCGAGACGGCCCTCATGCTCGACAGGCGCATCATCGCGAGGATCGTCCCGAAGATGATGCCGCCGGTCATGGCGAAGGCGGTGAGCGCGAGCGTGAACTTCATGCCCGTGAGGAACAGGTACGGCAGCGACCGCTGGATGACGCCCCAGTCGAAACCGGAGTCCACTCAGTGCCCCCCGGCCTGCACGGCGATGAGCCCCGGAACGCGGATCTTGCGCTCGAGCGCGCGCATGCCGAGCACCACCACCATGTTGGTGATGAGGTAGAGCACCGTCGCCGCCGCGAACGCCTCGAACACCTGGAACGTGAATTCCTGCATCGCGCGCGCGCGCCCCGTGAGCTCCATCAAGCCGATGGTGAGGGCGACGGAGGAGTTCTTGATGATGTTCATGAACTCCGAGGTGAGCGGGGGCATGATGATGCGGAAGGCCTGCGGCAGGATCACGTGCACGTAGGTCTGGAATTGCGTGAGGCCCATCGCGGTGCCGGCCATGCGCTGGCCGCGCGGCAGCGACTGGATACCGGCGCGCACCTGCTCGGCGACGCGCACCGAAGTGAAGACGGCGAGGCAGAGCACCGCCGGAACGAAGACGCTCCATGGCGGCGGCATCTGCTTGATCGCGTCGCCCATCCCCTTCGGGAGGAACTCGGGAAACACGAAGAACCACAGGAACATCTGGACGATGAGCGGGATGTTGCGGAAGATCTCGACGTAGCCGTTGCCGATCTTCACGACCCATGGGCTCGTGGTGGTGCGCAGCGTTCCCACCAGAGAGCCGATGACGAGCGCGATCACCCACGCGCAAAGCGCGGTGACGATCGACCAGCCGAGGCCCACGACGAGGTAGTGCAGGAAAGTCCCCGTCCCGCCCGGCTCGGGCTGAAACAGGATTCCCCAGTTCCAGTTGTATCCCACTCGAGCCCCCGCAAAGAAAACGGGAGACCGTGCGGTCTCCCGTCGTACGAACGCGTTACTGGTAGGCGGCCGGCTCGCCCGAGTCGGTCGGCGCCGCGAGCACCTTCTTCAGCGAGGCGCTCATCGGGACGTTGAGGTTGAGTCCCTTGGGCGGGATGGGCTTCAGGAACCACTTGTCGTAGATCCCGTTGATCGCGCCGGACTTGTACAGGGCCGAGGTCGCGTTGTCCGCAATCTTCTTGAATGCCGGATCGTCCTTGCGCACCATGATCCCGTACGGCTCGACCGAAAGCGCGACGCTGGAGATCTCGTAGTCGCCCGGGGTGCGCGATTGCGCGGCCAGGCTGTAGAGCAGGATGTCGTCCATCACGAACGCGACCGCGCGGCCCGTCTCCACCATCTGGAAGGCCTCCGGATGCCCGTTGGCCGAGACGATGTTCATGCCGAGGTTCTGCGCGGCGTTGATCTCGGTGATCTGCTTGATGTTGGTCGTGCCCGCCGTCGAGACGATCGTCTTGCCCTTCAGGTCGGCGAGCGACTTGATGTTGTAGGACTTCTTCGCGCTCCAGCGGTTCGCGGTCACGAAGTGGGTGTTGGTGAAGCTCACCTGCTTCTCGCGGTCGAGGTTGTTGGTGGTCGAGCCGCACTCCATGTCCACGGTGCCGTTGGCGAGCAGCGGGATGCGGTTGGCCGAGGTGACCAGCTGGTACTTCACCTCGAGGTTCGGCATCTTCAGCTCCTTCTTCACCGCGTCGACGATCT
Organism: Burkholderiales bacterium; assembly: GCA_017880705.1. Taxonomy (GTDB): domain Bacteria; phylum Pseudomonadota; class Gammaproteobacteria; order Burkholderiales; family Usitatibacteraceae; genus Usitatibacter. Next base: position 1,935 of record JADGRS010000185.1, on the reverse strand, counting down.
GCGCGCAGATGTCCATCGCGTAGCCGATGGGCTTCTGCTGGTCGTCGTAATACGAGAACGGGATCGAGGCGTCGCGGTTGCCGACCGTGATGGCTCCGGTCTGCTTGATCTTGTCGATTGTCTGGGCGAGGGCCGGCGCGGCGGCAAGCGAGCAGGCCAGGGCCGCTACGGCGGCCTTCAGGGTGCGGTGCATTTGAAACCTCCTGGGTTGGGAATGAGGGTGGCGGCTGGGAGACGCTTCCGAGAGGACCGGCCGCTTCTTGCGGCTAGGATACCCCGGTCACGGTTTGGAGGACAATCACGCTTTCGGTTCGGCAGGCGTTCCCATGCATTTCCCCACCCACGAGCAGAAGCAGGCGCTCCTCGAGCAGGTATTGCGGATCGCCGACCAGCGGCTGCAGGCGCCCGCGGCGAAGGAAGCGCGCGCATTCATCGCGCACTACTACGACAACGTCGACCCCGAGGACCTGTCGGACCGCGCGCCCGAGGACCTGTACGGCGCCGCCATGGCGCACCTCTCGTTCGCTCGCGCGTTCGCCTCGGGGACGCCGAAGCTGCGTGTCTACAATCCGCGCCCCGAGGAGCATGGCTGGTCGAGCCCGCACACGGTGATCGAGATCGTGAACGACGAGATGCCGTTCCTCGTCGACTCGGTGACGATGGAGGTGAATCGCCAGGGGCACACGCTGCACCTCTTCAACCATCCGATCTTCGCCACGCGGCGCGACGAGGAGGGTCACCTGCAATCCTTCGGGCCGCCGGGGAAGGACGGCCGGCACGAGTCGCTCATCCACGTCGAGGTGGACCGCGAGATCGACGTCGCGAAGCTGAAGGAGCTGGGCAACGGCATCCTGCACGTCCTCGCCGACGTGCGCGCGTCGTTCGAGGATTGGGACATGATGCGCGAGCGCATGACCGGCATCGTGAAGGAGCTGCAGGCGCCGCCCGCCTTCCTGCGGGGCGAGGAGACCGACGAGACGCGCGCCTTCCTCGAATGGGCCGCGGACCATCACTTCACGTTCCTCGGCTACCGCGACTACGAGCTCGCCTCGGTCGAGGGCGAGGACCAGCTGCGAATCGTGCCGCGCTCGGGGCTGGGCGTGCTGCGCGAGCCGAAGCTGGGCGGCGTTTCGCAGAGCTTCGCCGAGCTTCCGGCGCAGCTTCGCGCGCTCGCGCGCGAGCCGCGCCTGCTGGTGCTCACCAAGGCGAACGCGCGCGCGCGCGTCCACCGCCCGGGCTACCTGGATTACATCGGCGTGCAGCGCTTCGACGACGCGGGCAAGGTGGTCGGCGAGCGCCGCTTCGTGGGCCTCTATACGTCCTCGGCCTATCACGCGGACCCGCGGCAGGTGCCGCTCCTGCGCCGCAAGGTCGCGAAGGTGATCGAGCGCGCGGGCTTCCGGCAGTACAGCCACATGTACAAGGCGCTGCTGGCGATCCTGCAGGCCTATCCGCGCGACGAGCTCTTCCAGATCGACGAGGACACGCTCCTCGAGACCGCGCTCGGCATCCTGCGCCTCGGCGACCGGCGCAAGACCCGCGCCTTCATCCGCCGCGACCTCTACGGGCGTTTCTACTCGTGCCTCGTGTTCCTGCCCCGCGAGAGCTACAACACCGATGTCCGCGTGAAGATCCAGGACATCCTGAAGCGCCACCTGCAGGGCACGACGGCGGAGTTCACGGTGCAGCTGTCGGACGCCGCGCTCGCGCGCATCCACCTCCTCGTGCGGGCGAACCCGAAGGATGCGCCGGCCTACGATATCCACGCCATCGAGGCGGACCTCGCGCGCGCGACGCGGCGCTGGGAGGACGACCTCAAGATCGCCCTCATCGAGGCCTTCGGCGAGGAGCGCGCGACCGTCCTCGTGCGGCGCTACGAGAGCGCCTTCCCCATCGCCTATCGCGACGCCATCACGCCGCGCGCTGCGGTGCGCG
>JADGRS010000184.1 GCA_017880705.1 Burkholderiales bacterium | reverse complement strand
CATGGGAGGCAGCGCGGCACCGAGGTTCGGAAAGAAAAGATCGCCTTCGTTGGCATCGCTGTGTCCGCGCGCGCGATTGAGCTCGAGGTACGGCGCGAGAAGGCGCATGGGGTGATCGGGCTGGCCCGCGAGCAGCGTGTCGAGATAGGCCGACAGGGCGGAGATCGCCTTCTTCGCCGCGGCCACGGCCGCGGGAAGGTGCCCCGCGTCCTCGGTCTCGAGGAAGCCCACGAGCTTCTCCAGCTCCTCGTTGAAGCGCGTCGCCGCGCCCAGCCCCACCATTGCGAGCGCGCCCGTGGCCTGGTGCAGATGCGTGAGGATGTACTTGACGGGCGCGCGGTCGGCGGGATTGGCCGCGAGCTTGTCGAGGGTCTCGCGCGCCTGGTTGAGCGAGTGGTCGATCTCGGTCTTGACCCACGTGAGGGGGCCGAGATCGAAATCGGAGATCGGGTTGGCTGCCATCTGGAGTTCGTTCGAGCTTTCTCTCGCCTTCGCGCCTTAGAGTTTGAAACCCGACACCGAGCTCTTCAGCTCCTGCGCCACTGCGGCGAGGTCGCGGATCGAGCCCGCCGCCTGTTGCGTCCCGCGCGTAGTCTGGCGCGTGATCTCGAGGATGTCCTGCATGTTCTGGGCGACCCTGTTGGTCGCGCTCGCCTGGGTTTGCGTCGCCTTCGAGATCTGCTCGATCAGCTGGGCCAGGTTCTTCGTCACGAAGTCGATCTCGGACAAGGCCTGCCCCGCCGCGTCTGAGAGCTTCGCGCCCTCGACCACGCCCGTCGTCGATTTCTCCATGGCCGCGACGGCGTCCTGGGTGTCCGCCTGAATCGTCTTCACGATGGCGCCGATCTGCTTCGTCGCCTCTCCTGAGCGTTCGGCGAGGCGCTGGACCTCCTCCGCGACGACCGAGAAGCCGCGGCCCGCCTCGCCGGCCGATGCCGCCTGGATCGCGGCGTTCAGCGCGAGCACGTTCGTCTGCTCCGTGATGTCCGAGATGAGCTCCACGATCTCGCCGATCTCCTGGGAGCTCTCGCCGAGTCGCTTGATGCGCTTCGAGGTTTCCTGGATCTGCTCGCGGATGTCGTTCATGCCCGAGATCGAGTTCTGCACCGCGGCGCGTCCCTTGTCGGCAGCCGCGAGCGACCGCTGCGCGACCCGCGCGCCTTCATCTGCCGTCGTGGACACCTCCGAGATCGAGTGCGACACCTGCAGGATCTGCGCGGTCGTCTCCTCGATCTCCCGCGACTGGCGCTCGGCGGCGCCGAGGAGCTCGGCGGAGATCGACTGCGCCTGCGCGGTCTTCTGCGTCACCTGGATGGCCGCGTTGTTCACGCCCGCGACGAGGGTGCGAAGCTCGTCGATGGTGTAGTTCATCGAATCGGCGATGGCGCCTGTGATGTCCTCGGTCACCTGCGCGCGGACGGTGAGGTCGCCGTCGGCGAGGTCGCCCATCTCGTTCAGCAGCCGCAGGATCGCCTCCTGGTTGCGGCGGTTCTCGGTTTCCGCCTGCGCCGCGCGCCGGCGTGTGTCGGCGAGGAACACGAGGCCGGTCAGCACGAGCACGATGACGAGCAGGGCGCCCACCACGATGATCGCGACGAGCGTGGCGGCGGTCCTCTGGTCCTGCAGATCGTCGCCGAGGGCCTTCACCGTGTCCTGAAGCTGCTCGCTCGCCGCGACAAGGTGCGTGCCCGCCTGGCGCGCCGAGACGAGCTTCTGGAGCTCGCGAAGAATCGGGCCCGCGTTCTGCTCGAAGGTCGTGAAGGTCTTCTTCAATTCGAGGAGCTTCGCGCGCGCTTCGGTATCCCGAATGGCGCTCATGCCCATCGCTTCGTTGCCGTTCTCGAGCGCCTGGATGAGGGCGCGCAGATCGTTGGTGTCCTTGCCGATGAGGAACGGCACCTCGGGATCGATGACTTCGGAGCCGAGGATCTCCGCGGCGCCGCGCCCGAGACGCTCCGAGAGGAACGTGATGCGGTTCGCGCGCAGCACCTGGCCCGGTGCAGTGCCCGACTGTTGCATGAGGCCGGTGAGCTCCTGCGACTGGTTCGCCATCTCCTCCGCGCCGACTCTCACCTGCGCGACGTTCTGCGCGAGGGCCACGAGGTCGGTGCGCGCCGCGAGGATCGCGCCGGCCGAGTTCGAGCTCTCCGGCCAGCGCTTCATGAGATCCTCGATGCGGCTGGTGAGCTCGGCATTCGATTCCGCGCTCGGCAGGCTGACGCCGAGGGCCACGCCGCCGTTGCGCAGCACCTTGAGGTATTCCTCGAACTTCGCGCGGCTGTCCTCCACCTGGGGAAAGGCGGCCTGCTGCCCGCGCGCGGCAAGGCCCGCCGCCTTGGCGAGACGCTGCGTGTGGAACTGCATCTGCGAAGCGATCGAGATGAAGGTGGCGTTTCGCGTGCGCGCCGATGTGTCCTGGTAGACGAGCGCCGCGGTAAGAACCAGCAGCACCGTGGCCGCCGTTCCGAGGACCTGCATCTGAGTCGTTACCGGCTTGTCGCCGATAAACGGCGCCCGGAAGTTCGCGAGCGAGGAGCCGGTATCGACCTCCTTTGCCGGCTTCTTCGCCGCGGTGGCCTTGGCGCTTTGCGCCGACCGCGACGAGGTCCCCGCCGCTGGCAGGTTGGTCATGGTCGATGCCTGTGCCGCGGCGCCCGGGCGCGTCGCCGGTTTCTGCTTCGAGCCAGTGAATCGCTTGAACCAGTCTCCGAACGAGGATTTCGGTTTGATCGTCTGTGCTTTAGCCATTGGCTTTTTTCTCCTACGCGCCTACTTCCAGGAACCGCTGCTCGCGAACGAGGGCGGGCAAATCGAGCTCGAGCCAGCGGGTACCGCCGGCATCCATATATGCGCCTGCGACCCATGGGGGCGCATCGGCTGGCCGCTCCGCGGCCGTGAACTGTTCCGGATTGCGAAGTCCCAGCATGCGTGAAACCAGCAAGCCCGCGCCCCCGACGAGGCGATCGGAGATGAGGATGACGCGGCGCTCGACGCCGGCGGGCGTGGGATCGCCGCCCTTGAAGGCGGAGAAGTCGAGCACGCTGTAGAGGTTGCCGCGAATGTTGGCCAGACCGCGGAACCACGATCGGGTCAGGGGCACGGCCACCGTCGGCGGCACCGGAATCACTTCGTTCACCTGGTTCAGGGCCACGAACCAGCTCTCGGCCCCGACCTGGAAACCCAGCTTCGACGAGAGCGCCGTGCGCGTCGAGGCCGTGCGAATCCGCTCCGCGACCGAAAGCTGGAATTCCCGAAGTCCCGTGCGCCGTGACATGTCGCTAGCCCAGCGCCTTGATCTTCTCGAGCAGGTCGCTCTCGCCGATCGGCTTGGTGACGTAGTCCTTCGCGCCCTGGCGAAGGCCCCAGATCTTGTCGGTTTCCTGGTCCTTTGTCGTACAGATGATCACCGGGATGTGCTTGGTCTTTTCCTCGCGCGTGATCGCGCGAGTGGCCTGGAAGCCGTTGAGGCCCGGCATCACGACGTCCATCAGGATGAGGTCGGGCAGGTCGCTCTTGGAGCGCTCGATCGCCGCCTCGCCGCTATCCACGAGCAGGACCTCGTATCCGCGCTTCTTCAGCACGCCCTCCATGAAGGCGCGCTCCGTCGGCGAATCGTCCACCACCATTATCTTCTTGATTGCCATTGGGCTCTCTTCGCAGTATTGGGAATTGAATATCGTCAGGCGGTGCTGCGCTGTGCGAGGTGCGATTCGACTGCGCGCAACAGGCTTTCCTTGGTGAAGGGCTTCGTCAGGTACTCGTCCGAGCCCACCATGCGGCCACGCGCGCGGTCGAAGAGGCTGTCCTTCGACGAGAGCATGATCACCGGCGTCGCGCCATGCTTGCCGCTCTTCTTGATGAGCGCGCAAGTCTGGTAGCCATCGAGGCGCGGCATCATGATGTCGACGAAGATGAGATCGGGCTGGTGATCGGCGATCTTCGCCAGCGCATCGAACCCGTTCTCGGCGAGGATGACCTGGCAGCCGGCCTGCATGAGAAATATCTCAGCGCTGCGCCGAATGGTATTGCTGTCATCGATGACCATCACGCGTACGCCCGTGAGGTTCTTTGAGTCCGCCACACTTCCCTCGATTCATGTTCGGCTGCGTCGGGAAAATGGGCGGCCGGAATTACCGGCAGTCCCGGGCCGCTCGCGGTCCGCATCCCCTGAAAGCCCCGCAGCCGCGTTCTACGCGATCTTCAGATTATTCCATTTGCCGATGCAAAACAACTTTTTACCAACCAAAACAATTGCTAACCCGGAGCTTCTCATCTGCTTTAGAAGGACGCGCTCCGAACCCGCCGCACGGCACGGTCAGAGCTCCACCATTTCGAAGTCGTCCTTGCGCGCGCCGCACTCGGGGCAGCACCAGCCCGCCGGAATGTCCTCCCAGCGGGTGGCCGGCGCGATGCCATCGTCGGGCCAGCCCTCGGCCTCGTCATAGATGAGGCCGCACGCGAGGCAGCGCCACATTCTGAAAGGTTGAGCCTCTGGCGCGGGAGAAGACATAGGCGAACGCGTTGACGGTTGAGTAGAATGTGAGGACGCGCGCGCTCACTTAGAAGCATCGTAGCGATCCCCGGTCGGCGCGCGCAACGCGAGCCGGGTTTCAAGTGTAACCCCCCCTCCACCGCTTGCGCTCCCATGAACGAATCCGTGCTATCGCTCCCCGCCGTCTTGACGTTCGCCGCCACCGACCCCACGAGCGGCGCGGGGCTGCAGGCGGATCTTCTCGCTCTGGCGAGCATGGGTTGCTATCCCCTTTCGGTGGTCACGGCGCTCACGGTGCAGGACACCGCGGGGGTCGAGTCCTTCCTCGCGATCGACCCCGATTGGGTCGCCGACCAGGCGCGCTGCATTCTCGAGGACATGCCGGTGGCGGCGTTCAAGATGGGGATGCTCGGATCCACCGAGATCGTGACCGTGGTGGCGGAGGTCGTTTCGGACTATCCCGACGTGCCGCTCGTGCTGGATCCCGTGATGGGTTCGGGCCGCGGCGACGAGTTCGCGGGCGACGACATGGTTTCCGCGATCCGCGAGCTGCTCGTGCCACAAAGCACCGTCGTCACGCCCAACATCCCGGAGCTTCGCCGACTGGCGGGCGAGGACGACAATGACGACGTGAGCCTCGCGGATTGCGCGCAGATCCTGCTCGACAGCGGTTGCGAGTACGTGCTGGTGACGGGCACCCACGATTCGACCGCCGACGTGGTGAACACGCTCTATCACCGCGGCGGCGTGCTGCGCGCGGACACCTGGCAGCGGCTTCCCGGCAGCTACCACGGCTCGGGATGCACGCTCGCCTCGGCCCTCGCCGCGAATCTCGCGCGCGGGCTCGACATCGGCGACGCGGTGTACGAGGCGCAGGACTATACGTGGCAAGCGCTCGCGCACGCCTTCCGCCCCGGAATGGGCCAATACCTGCCCGACCGCCTGTTCTGGGCACGCAACGGCGCCAGCGAAGATGACAAGTGAGAGGCAGGCGATCCTTCACGGGCTCTACGCCATCTCTCCGGAGGTGACCGACACGACTCGCCTCGTCGCGCAAGTCGAGGAATGCCTCGCAGGCGGTGCGAGACTCGTGCAGTACCGCGCGAAGAACGCCGCCCCCGATCTCGCGCTGGAGCAGGCGCGGCGCCTCGGAGCCGCGTGCCGCGCCAGCGGCGCCGCCCTGATAGTCAACGATTCGGTCGAGCTCGCCATCGCCGTGGGCGCGGACGGAGTGCACCTTGGGCGCGACGACATGGACGTCGAGAGGGCGCGCGCGGCGCTTGGCGGCAGGATCATCGGCGTTTCCTGCTACGACGATCCGCTTCGGGCGCTGGCCGCGCGCAATTCCGGGGCCGACTACGTCGCGATCGGCAGCGTCTTTCAATCCACCACCAAGCCGAATGCCGCGCGCGCGTCGCTCGAAAATCTCAAGGCGGCGAAGCTGATTTCCGGCTTGCCGCTGGTCGCCATCGGCGGCATCAATATCGACAACGCTGCGCTTGCCATCGAGGCGGGCGCCGACATGGTGGCGGTGATCCACGCCCTGTTCGGCTCTGCCGATGTGCGTGCCGCTGCGCTTTCTTTCACCCGACTCTTCGAACATTCCACAAGGGCAGGCCCTCATGTACGAACGCAGCCGCGCGCTATTTGATCGCTCGCAGCAGGTCATTCCCGGCGGGGTCAACTCGCCGGTGCGCGCCTTTCGCGCCGTCGGGGGAACGCCTCTCTTCATTCGCGAGGGTCGCGGGGCGCGCGTGACCGACGAGGATGGCCGCGAGTACATCGACTACGTCGGATCCTGGGGTCCGCTCATCCTCGGCCACGCGCATCCCGAGGTCGTGGCCGCGGTGGGGGCGGCCGCGGCGCGCGGGCTTTCCTTCGGCGCACCCACCGCGCTCGAGCTCGAGATGGCCGAACTCCTCACCGCGAGCCTGCCGTCGATGGAGCAGGTGCGGCTCGTGAGCTCCGGCACCGAAGCCGTGATGAGCGCGCTGCGCCTGGCGCGCGGCTACACGGGCCGCGCGATCATCCTGAAGTTCGAGGGGTGCTATCACGGCCACAGCGATTCCCTGCTGGTGAAAGCCGGGTCCGGAGCGCTC
>JADGRS010000183.1 GCA_017880705.1 Burkholderiales bacterium | reverse complement strand
CTCACCGGGCTCGAGGTGGCGGCGCAGGCGGCCGACGAGAGCCCCGCGACGCAGATCGTCTTCGTCACCGCGTACAACCAATACGCGATCGATGCCTTCGAGAGCGGCGCGGTGGACTACCTGCTGAAGCCCATCACCCGCGAGCGGCTCACGGCGACCATGCGCCGCATCAAGACGCGCCAGGTCTCGGGAGGCGTGGACCCGGCCACTCTCGCCTCGATCGTCGAGCAGCTGCGCACGACGCTTCCGAGCGAGAGCCGGGCCGAGCCCTTCGAGTGGATCACCGCGAGCGTCGGCAAGGAGACGCAGCTCATCCTGGTGGAGGACGTCGCCTACTTCAAGGCCGACGACAAGTACACGGTGGTGATGACGTCCACGGGCGAGGCCCTCATCCGCAAGTCGATCCGCGACCTGCTCGACGTGCTCGATCCCCGGATGTTCAAGCAGATCCACCGCTCGACCCTCGTGAACCTGAAGGCGATCGCCTCGATCGCCCGCGACGACAGCGGGCGCGGGACGATGCGGCTGAAGAATCGGCCGGAGACCCTTGCGGTAAGTCTTACATATATGCCACTGTTCAAGAATATGTGAGATCCGTCGAGGGGAGGATCGCCATGGGCGTCAGGCTGGACATGTTCGCCGCCGAAGAGAACCCGCGCGTCTGCGAGGCCGGTGAAGCGGTCTTCCGCACGTACGACATGGGCGCCGAGATGTACGTCGTGCTCGAGGGCCAGGTCGAGATCACCATCGGCTCGACGCTGGTGGAGACGCTGGGGCCCGGCGAGCCCTTCGGCGAGATGGCGCTCATCGACCAGACGCCGCGCGTCGCCACCGCCATCGCGAAGACGCCCTGCAAGCTCGCCGTCATCCCCGAGAAGCGCTTCCTCTTCATGGTGCAGCAGACGCCGCACTTCGCGCTGCAGATCATGAAGGTGATGGCCGACCGCCTGCGGAAGATGAACGCCCGGCTCTAGATCAGGGGTGGCGCGCGCCCGCGATGGCGCCGAGGTAGTGGCAGCTGCCCACGTCGAGCGCGACGTCGGCCGCGAAGCCGGAATCGCTCACCGAGAGGCTCGATAGCCGGATGGGGCCCATGGATGGCGGGGGGCCGAAGTTGATGGGGCCGCAAGCGAACGTTCCCGTCAGGGCGCCAAGCTGCCCGCCCTGCGAGTACGCGCCGGTGATCTGGCACACCGTGTCGATGCCCGTGCTCCAGCCGAGCAGCACGCCGGAAGGATTGGAGCTATCCGCGGAGCCGCCGATCGTCATCTGCTGGTTCACCGGGGGAAGCGTCGGATAGTCGTTGAGGTCAGGGCACGAGGACGCGGGCGGGAAGAACACCAGCCCTCCCGCGAACTGCCCGTAGAGCCGCGCCTGGTTGCTCGACCACGTCTGGCGCGTGACCGTCACGGCGCTTTGCACGCCGTCGATCGAATACTGCACGGCGGCGCTGTTGCGATCGCACGCTCCAGCCGTCGTGCCCTGCGGGATCGTCGCGACGCGAACCGTCATCGTGCCGACGCTCTGGAACTGCATGCTGCCCTGCGGGTTGGCGGGCGAGCCGAAAGATGGCCACTGCGTGCGATAAAGAGGCCCGGTGAGCGACATCGTGGCGCACGGGCCGAAGTCGAGGATGCCGATATTTTCCAGGCGGCTCGCAACGTACCAGCCCGGCACGCCGCTCGCGTCGTAGATGAAGAGCGTCGCGAATGCCGCGTCGTTCTGCTGCGCGAGGCTCATTCCCCAGCCGGGATGATTCGCGTCGAACCACAGGCCCGTGACGTCGCCCGGGATGACCGGGGACGATTGCGACGGGCGCCGCGCGCCGCTGATCGTCCCCACGATGGGGCAGGAGGTGCCGATGGCGATATCCCCGACGAAGCCGGCGTCGCTCACGCGCAGGTTCGACACCTTCGCCGATGCCAATGGGTCGAGGGGGATGCCAACCGGTCCGCACGACATCGCACCCGAGATGGCGCCGAGTTGCCCGGTCTGCGAATACGTCCCGCCGATCTGGCACAGCGTATCGATTCCGGTGCCCCAGAAGAGACGCACGCCTGCAGTGCCGTCCGCCGCGATGTTCATCGAAAGCTGCCGCCCGCCGGCCGGCAAGAACCCGTCGATGGAGGGCGGGTTCGAGGGGCACGGCAGCGGCGCGTAGTTGAGGACGAGGCCCGCGGGATATTGCCCATAGAGCCGCGCCTGGTTGCTCGACCAGGTCTCGCGAGTGACGGCCGTGGCGACTTGCGCGCCGCCGATCGAATACTGGATGTTCACCGTGTTCCCGTCGCAGCCCGAGTTCAGCAGCGCGGTGGGAACCAGGACGACCATGGTGCCGACCGCCTGGACCTGCACGCTGCCCTGGGGATTCGCCACCGAGCCGAACGAGGGCCACTGGGTTCCATAGAGCGGCCCGGAGAGCTCGATGGTGGCGCACAAGTCGTGAGCAATGGGTATCGACGGGACGAGCGCGAGCTTCAGCGTTGCGACGTTCCACGAGGGCGCACCGCTCGAGTCGTAGGTGAAGAGCGTCGCGAAGATCGTGTCGTTCTGCTGCAGCAGGCCCAGGCCCCAGCCCGGGTGATGGCTGTCGAACCAGATGCCCGTGAGGTCACCCGGCAAGGCGGCCGGCCGCGCGAGCAATGGCAAGCAGAAGATGCATGACGCGAGGAAGCGCAGGGCGTATCTCATTGCGCAAATGATATCGCACGCATATACGGAAAACCACATTCGTTACACTACGCCCGTGCCCAAAGACCGCCCCGTTCCCACCGCCGCCGACCTGGACAAGATGCAGTGGGTCGCGGACTCGCACGCCGACGAGGTGGTCGCCGCGATCCTCGGGCCATGGACCGATGACGCCGGCACAGCCGCTCGCCTGAAGCGCGTCGACGAGCTGAATGCCGCGATCCATGGCTGGCAGGACAATGCCGGCGTCTGTGCATGGCGTCCCGACGCGCGCCCGGCCGCGGCCGGAATCGCCGAGCCGCTGCAGCGCTACCTCACCGCCGCGCAACCGCTGCCGCCGTGGGCCGACCAAGACCGCGTCGCGCGCGCCGAGGCGATGTTCATGGATTACGGCGCGCTGTCGGTGACGATGCTCTTCTGCGCGAGCCTGCCCGAGTGCTACGTGGTGCCCGATCTCGCGGCCGTGCTGCACGCCACCGGCCAGCTCGAGGATCGCTGCGAGCACCGCATCCGCACCACGGGCGCGATGATCTTTCCGGTGATGATGACGGGTGGGCTCACGCTGCCCAACGGGAGCGGAATCGCGCAGGTGCTCAAGGTCCGACTGATCCACGCGATGGTGCGAAATTTGATTCTGCGCGCTTCACCGGGGGAAGCGGTCACCGCGCTGCGCTCCGCGAACGACAACGCGCCGACGATCCCGCCCCTGGCGGCGGTGCAGCCGAACGACTCGATGCAGCGCGCGTTGCACGTTCACGGGTGGGACATCAAGGCGTGCGCGTTGCCCAACAACCAGGAGGAGCTCGCGTACACGCTCCTCACGTTCAGCTACGTCTTCCTGCGCGGCATGCGCCGCCTCGGGATCGCCTTCACGCCCGCGCAGGAGAAGGACTACCTGCACGCGTGGAACGTGGCCGGATATTTCCTCGGCATCCGCCGCGAGCTGATGGTGGACAACATGGAGGATGCGGCGACGCTCTTCGCGCTCATGCAGGCGCGCGGCCGTGCCGACGTGGCGAAGCGTCCAAGTCCCGATCCGCGTCCGCAGCTCGGAGGGGCGCTGATGGGCGCGATGGAGTCGGTGATTCCCGATGGGCCGTTCAAATCGTTCCCGGTGCTGCTGACGCGCCGGCTCATCGAGCCCGCGAGCGCCCACGATCTCGCGCTCGATGGCAGCGTCTCGTGGATATCGAAGGTCTGCTTCGCGGCCTTGATGGGCACCGCGCTCGGCTTCGACGCGATCGCTCGCCTGATGTTTCCGGATTTCTCGATCTCGCGGCTCATCACGCGCGCCATCGGGTACCGCCTCACCTGCAAGCTGCTCATGAGCCAGACGCGCGACCTGTCGGTGCCCGTCGCGCTGCGCCCCGGCATCCGCACGCTGATCGCCGGATGGGGAAAGGACTCGAAGGCGTCGGGCTGGATGAATGCCCTGGAGGATAGCGTCACCACGCACGGCGATTGGGAAGCGTTGGAGCGCCACGAGCCTCGATGAGTCGATTGCACCGCGCCTTCCGGTGGTTCGCATCGATCGCCCTCGTCTGCGCGTCATGGGTGGCGAGCGCGCAGGTCGTGCTCACCGCGAGCCCCCAGCGGATAGACCTGTGGCCGCAGGTGCGCGTGCTCGGCGACCCGGCCGGCGCGATGGAGCTCGAGCAGGTGCGGGCGGCGCGCGACAAGTTCGCCGAGCCGCGCGGCGCCTACTCCACGCTCGGCATGGACAAGGAAGTCGTGTGGCTGCGCGTGCCGATCGTGGTGGGCGCCGGCGGCGAGGGAACGTGGGTGCTCGATGTCGACTACGCGCTGCTCAATCGCATCGACGTGTACTCGCTGCTCGACGGCAAGGCCGTCCAGCGCATGACGCTCGGAGACGCCCAGCCCTTCGCGGCGCGGCCGCTGCAAGGGCGCTCGCACGCCGCGCCGCTCGAATTCGCCGGAAGCGGCCCTCGCGAGATCCTGCTGCGGGTCGATACGCGGGGCGCGAAGATCCTGCCGATCACCTTGAGCCGCCTCGCGTCCTATCACACGCGCGCGCTCGACGAGCAGCTGTTGCAGGGCGCGCTCGGCTGCCTCGGCCTGGTGCTCCTGCTGTACAGCCTCGCGCAATGGGTGAGCCTTCGCGAAAGCCTCTACATCAAGTACGCGCTGCTGGTGTTGTTCAGCGCGACGTTCTCGGTGCATTTCTTCGGCATCGGCGAGATGTACCTCTGGACGGACATCGATTGGCCCGAGCGCCACCTGGCGGGCGTGACCGCGCTGATGGCCGCGGCCGCCACCGCGTTGTTCATCGAGGACGCGATGACCGGGGACCTGAACCGGTGGCTGCGCCGCGGGCTGCGTGCCGTCGCCGCGATACACATGATCGCCACCGCCGCCTATGGCGCGGACTTGATAGACCTCCGTACGGTGGCGGTCCTCATGAGCACCACCGGATTGGCGCCGTCGCTGCTGGGATTGCCCGGCGCGCTCGCCAAGGCACGGCGCGGCGACAGCATCGGCGCGTGGTTCATGGTCGCGTGGGTTGGGTATTTCATCGCGAGCGCCGTCATGGTGGGCGTGGTCCGCGGGCGGATCGGCGTCACCTTCTGGACGCTGCACTCGTTCCAGATCGGCGCCACGCTCGACATGCTCATCTTCATGCGCATCGCCGTGCTGAGGAGCGCTGCGCGCCACCTTGTCGCGCAACGCGCGGCGCAGGAGCGCGATACGCTGCATTCGCTGGCGCACTCCGATCCATTGACGGGGCTTCTCAACCGTCGTGGTTTCGACGATGCATTGGCCGTCGCGTTGGGGCGCGCCACCCCCGAGCGCCTTCTCGCGCTCTACGTGATCGATCTCGACGGGTTCAAGCCGGTCAACGACAAGTTCGGCCACGACGTGGGCGACGAGTTGCTGCGGGTGGCCGCGCAGCGATTGCGATCGTCCGTGCGTGGCGTCGACGCCGTCGCGCGGCTCGGTGGCGACGAGTTCGTGGTGATGGCGGATGGGCTCAGCAACCAGGAGCTGGCTCGCGAGCTGGGGCTGAAGCTGCTCGATGCGTTCCGGGCGCCCTTCGCGCTCAACCAGAATACGTGCAATGTGACTGCGACCATCGGCTATGCGCTGGCGCCTGAAGACGCGAATGACGCCGGCTCGCTGCTGAAAGCGGCCGACGCAGCGATGTACGCGGGCAAGCAGGAAGGCAAGGACCGGCTGGTTCGCGCCAAGGCTTGACTCCGGACCCTGGGACTCCGTACATGGACGAAGTAGCCGCCGCCATCGCTGGCGGCGGCCGTCCCGGGCTCAATCGGCGTCGTCGTCGCCGTCGCTGTCGGCGGGTGTCACATCGACGATCTCCGGCACGTTGCCAACCGTGATCGTGTAGACCGGCACGGTCGCATCGAACTCGAGCTTCGTGACGCGCTCCTTCATGCCGTGGCCGGTGGGCGGCGCCTCGCCGTCGAGCGTGAACTGGTCGTTGCCGAGGATGCCGCCGAAGAATAGCCATTCGCTGGGCTTGCCGTTGATGATCGACGTATCCCAGCAATTGCTCCGGAAATACGGGTGGTACACCGCGAAGGTCCGGTTGACCGCCGTGATGTCCGCGGCCTGCGCCTGGACGGCGCCTTCCGCGGCGAGGAAACCCAGCAGGGCGAGCATGGTGATTTTCAGTTTGCGGTTTTTCATGGTTACTCCTTGAGTTCGAGGACGAAGGTGATGGCGGCTGCGGCTACAAGTATGGGCAACGCAATTTGCGTCGCAATTGCACACTTGGACTAGGACGTTTGTAGCCCCCGTGCTTCGGCTATTCGCGGCCGATCCCTTCCAGCAGATTGGTCAATGCGTCCTGCTCGAAGATTCCGAGGATCACATTCATGGCCCGCACGAGGCGTCTCTGCTGGCGTAGCGGTAGCTCCTCGAGAATCTTTCGCACTGCGTCTTCCCGA
>JADGRS010000182.1 GCA_017880705.1 Burkholderiales bacterium | reverse complement strand
CGCGCGATCCCGTGGTCCTCGGCAACGTGAAGTTCGACCTCGCGGTGCCGCCGCAGATGATCGAGCGCGGCCGCGAGTTCCGCGCCCGCTTCGGCGATGCGCGCGCGGTGTGGGTCGCGGGAAGCACGCGCGAGGGCGAAGAGGCGCTTCTCCTCGACGCACTCGTCGAGCAGGGCGCGGGCGACGACGCGCTGCTGGTCCTGGTGCCGCGCCATCCGCAGCGCTTCGACGACGTGGTGCACCTCGCCGAAAGCCGCGGCCTCGCCGTGTCGCGGCGCAGCGCGGACGAGGCGGTGCCGGCGGATGTGCGCGTGGTCGTGGGCGATTCGATGGGCGAGATGTTCGCCTACTACGCCGCGGCCGACGTCGTGATCATGGGTGGCAGCCTTCTCGAGTTCGGCGGCCAGAACCTGATCGAGGCGTGCGCGCTCGGCCGTCCCGTGATCGTTGGGCCGCACACATTCAACTTCGCCGAGGCCGCGGCCAGCGCGATCGCCGCGGGCGGCGCGGTGCGCGTGAACGACGCGCGCGAAGCGCTCGCCGAAGCGGCGGCGATCAGCGGCGACGCGCAGAGGCGGGAGACGATGGGAACGAAGGCGCTCGAGTTCGTCGCGGCGCATCGCGGCGCTGTGGAGCGCCTGATGGACTGGATCGAGGCGAAGACCGCGCGCTAGGCGCGCGCGAGGGTGCGGTTAATTTCCTCGATGTCGGCGTCGGTGATCGTGCCCGAAGCCGCCTTGAGGCGCAGGTTGCTCAGGAGGAAGTTGTAGCGCGCCTGCTGCAGGTCGCGGCGCGTCTGGAAGACCGCCTGCTGCGCGTTCAACACGTCCACGCTCGTGCGGACCCCGACGTCGCGGCCGAGGATGGTCGAGTCGAGCTGGCTCTGCGTCGAGGCGAGCGCCTGCTCCAGGGCGCGCACCTGGGAGATGCCGTTCGTCACGTTGAGGAAATTGGTTCGCACCGACAGCGCGATGGTGCGCTGCGTGTTCTCGAGATCCTGCGCCGCGCGCTCGCGGTTGGCGAGCGCCTCTCGCACCCGCGCCTGGGTGAGCCCGCCCGAGTAAATCGGGATCGACAGGATGAGCCCGATCGCGCTGGTGTTCGCGGTGGCGCCGATGACTCCGGGAACGCTCGTCGACGGATTGGTCGCGCGCGCGAAGCTGCCGCTCAGGTCGAGGGTCGGAAGGTGTCCCGCGCGTTGGCGGTCCACCTCCTGGCGGGAGATCTCGAAGTTGGCGCGCGCGTTGGCGATGGCGTAGCTCGAGTCCTGCGAGGACTTGACCCACGCCTCGATGTCGTTGGGCTTGGGCTCGCCGAGCTGGAGCGGCTCGCGCAGCGGCGTGAGCGATTCCGGAAGCGTGCCGATCAGCGCCTGCAGCGTGCGGCGCTTCACCTCGAGGTCGTTCTTGTCGGAGATCGCCTTGGCGATCGTCTGGTCGTAGCGCGCCTGCGCGTCGAGCGTATCGACGATGGTCGCCGTGCCCACCTCGAAGTTGCGCTTGGCCTGCGCGAGCTGCTCGGAGATGGCGACGCTCTGGGTCTCGGAGAGCGCGACGTTGTCATGGGCGAGGAGGACGTCGAAGTAGGCCTGGGCCACTCGAAGCATGAGATCCTGCTGCGCCCCGACGAGCAGCGCCTCGGCCTGCAGCACCTGTTGCTTGGCCTGGTCGATCGCAATCCAGTTCTGCAGCCGGAATATCGGTTGCGAGAGCGTGAGCGCGTACACATGGTTGTCGTAGGTCACGTTCTGGGCGATCTGGAGGTCCACGTTGTTGCGGAAGACCGATGCGCTGGCGGCGATGAGCGGCAGGTAACCCGCGCGCGCCTCGGGAAGCTTCTCGAGCGTCGCCGCATACTGCGCGCGCGCCGATTGGTACACGGGATCGCTCAGCTGGGCGTCGCGATAGACCGTGAGCAGGTCGGCTGCGCTGGCGGAGCCGAGCGCCGCCAGTGTGGCGAGCGCTAAGGCGATGCGGCGGAATTTCATGTCGGACCTTGGATTGAATTCGTTTTCTGCGGACGAGGGCTATGACGCGCGGGCGTGGCCGTTCGGATTCGCTAGAAGCGGAATCGCGGCGGCTGGGCGGCGTTCACGAGGGGCTTCAGCATCGTCTCGAAAAGCTCGACGCGCTGGAAGGAGCCGGCCACGCGCTGGCGCATGACGATCGCCTTCATGACCGGGGGATCGCCCAGCACGGCGAAGAGGCGCCCTCCGGGGCTCAGGCGGTCGAGGAACGCCTGCGGCAGGATCGGCGTGGAACCCGTGAGCACGATCACGTCGAAGACCGATTCCCCGAGCGGGGCGCGGGCGCTATCTCCCTCGAGGAGCGTCGTGTTGCGAATCGACTCGCGGGCGAGGCTGGCTGCCGCGCGGCGGCTCAGGTCGCCGTGGATCTCCGCGCTCGTCACATGGCGCGCGAGCCGCGCCATGAGCGCGGTGA
The DNA here is from genome assembly GCA_017880705.1 of Burkholderiales bacterium. Classification (GTDB taxonomy): domain Bacteria; phylum Pseudomonadota; class Gammaproteobacteria; order Burkholderiales; family Usitatibacteraceae; genus Usitatibacter. Next base: position 4,190 of record JADGRS010000182.1, on the reverse strand, counting down.
GGTAGCCCGATCCGGTTCCCACCTCGTAGACGTTCTCGTGGGGACGGATGCCGAGCTCCTGCAGGATGCGCGCCTCGACCTTCGGCTGCATCATCGATTCGCCGTGGCCCAGGGGAATCTCGAGGTCGGCGAAGGCGAGGTCGCGGCTCTCGGCGGGGACGAAGTCCTCGCGCTTCAGCTGGAAGAGGAGATCGAGGACCTCGGGATCGAGCACCTCCCAGGGTCGGATCTGCTGCTCGATCATGTTGAAGCGGGCTTGCTCGATGTTCATGGCGGGTGCGCGATGATTTCCGCGACGCTGGGGAAGGGCGAATTGTATCAAAGGAGGCTTGCCTCTCAGTCGAGGGTGCGCTGGTAGCGCTTGGGGAGAGATCGCTCGGGCGCTTGCCCTTCCTCAGGCCAGCCCCCGGGGGCTATACTGATTCCATACGCAGGGGTCCGATCCAGGAGATCGGTGAGAGAAACCCTTGGAACCTGATCCGGGTCATTCCGGCGTAGGGAGCGTGAGCACCGGCCCGCTGCGCTCCTCATGCTTGCGCCATCGAAGAGGAGTCGCCATGAACGCCCATCCCAAGTTCCTAGCCGCGTCCGCGCGCGTCGACGATGCCGCGATCCAACCGCTGCCGCGCTCCCGCAAGACCTACGTCGAGGGCTCGCGCTCCGACATCCGCGTGCCGATGCGCGAGATCTCGCAATCGGAAACGCCCGCCGCGTTCGGCGCGGAGGCGAATCCTCCCGTCTTCGTGTACGACACCAGCGGCCCGTACACGGATCCCGACGCGACGATCGACGTCCGCGCGGGCCTGCCCGCGCTGCGCGCGGCGTGGATCGCCGAGCGGGGCGACACGCTGCAGCTCGAGGGGCCGAGCTCGCTCTTCGGGCGCGATCGCCTCGAGGATCCGAAGCTCGCGGAGATGCGCTTCGAGCTGAAGCGCCTGCCCCGCCGCGCGCGTCCCGGTGCCAACGTCTCCCAGATGCACTACGCCCGCAAGGGCATCGTCACGCCCGAGATGGAATTCGTCGCCATTCGCGAGAACCTGCGCCGGCGCGAGTACCTCGAGGGGCTGCGCGCCGCGGGACCGATGGGCGAGAAGCTCGCCAATCTCATGGGGCGGCAGCATCGCGGCGAATCGTTCGGCGCCGCGATTCCAGCGGAAGTCACGCCGCAGTTCGTACGCGACGAGGTCGCGCGCGGCCGCGCGATCATTCCCGCGAACGTGAACCACCCCGAAAGCGAGCCGATGGCGATCGGGCGCAATTTCCTGGTTAAGATCAACGCCAACATCGGCAACTCGGCGCTCGGCTCGTCGATCGCGGAGGAGGTCGACAAGATGACGTGGGCGATCCGCTGGGGCGCGGACACCGTGATGGACCTGTCGACCGGCAGGCACATCCACGAGACGCGCGAATGGATCATCCGCAACTCGCCTGTGCCCATCGGCACCGTGCCGATCTACCAGGCCCTCGAGAAGGTGGACGGCAAGGCCGAGGAGCTCACCTGGGAAATCTTCCGCGACACGCTGATAGAGCAAGCGGAACAGGGCGTCGACTACTTCACCATCCACGCGGGCGTGCGCCTGCCGTACATCCCGATGACCGCGTCGCGCATGACCGGCATCGTCTCGCGTGGCGGATCGATCATGGCCAAGTGGTGCCTCGCGCACCACAAGGAGAGCTTCCTCTACGAGAGGTTCGAGGAGATCTGCGAGGTGATGGCCGCCTACGACGTGTCCTTCTCGCTGGGCGACGGACTTCGCCCCGGCTCCATCTACGACGCCAACGACGAGGCGCAGATCGCGGAGCTGAAGACGCTGGGCGAGCTTACAGCGATCGCGTGGAAGCACGATTGCCAGGTGATGATCGAGGGCCCCGGCCACGTGCCGATGCAGCTCATCAAGGAGAACATGGACCTCGAGCTCGAGCATTGCCACGAGGCCCCGTTCTACACCCTGGGCCCTCTAACCACCGACATCGCGCCCGGCTATGACCACATCACCAGCGGAATCGGCGCGGCGCAGATCGGTTGGTACGGCACCGCGATGCTCTGCTACGTCACGCCCAAGGAGCACCTGGGCCTTCCCGACAAGGAGGACGTGAAGGACGGCATCATCACGTACAAGATCGCGGCGCACGCGGCCGACCTGGCGAAGGGGCACCCAGGGGCGCAGATCCGCGACAACGCGCTCTCTAAGGCGAGGTTCGAATTCCGCTGGGACGACCAGTTCAACCTCGGGCTCGATCCCGACAAGGCGCGCGAGTTCCACGACGAGACGCTTCCCCAGGAAGGGGCCAAGCTCGCGCACTTCTGCTCGATGTGCGGCCCGCACTTCTGCTCGATGAAGATCACCCAGGACGTGCGCGAGTTCGCGGCGAAGATGGGCGTGTCCGAGGCGGACGCCTTGAAGAGGGGCATGGAAGTGAAGGCGGTGGAGTTCGTGAAGCAGGGCGCCGAGATCTACGCGAAGCAGTAGCCACTTCAACGACGAGGCCTCGCGATGGACCTCCATTCGCTCTTCGATGCGTTCATCCAGGGTGTCGTCGAGGGGCTGACGGAGTTCCTGCCGGTCTCCTCGACGGGCCATCTCATCATCGTGTCGGACCTCCTCGGCTTGAACGACGAGAAGGGCAAGGTCTTCGACATCGTGATCCAGCTGGGCGCGATCCTCGCGATCTGCTGGGAGTATCGCGCGCGCTTCGCGAGGGCCTTCGCCGGGCTCGGAAGCGACCCCGTCCAGCAGCGCTTCGCGGCGAACCTCTTCGTCGCGTTCCTTCCCGCGGCGATCGTCGGGCTCGCGTTCCAGAAGCAGATCAAGGCCTATCTCTTCAACCCGGTGTCGGTCGCCATGGCGCTCATCGCCGGCGCCATCGCGATCTTCGTGATCGAGCGCTGGTACGCGAAGCACGGCGCGCCCCGCGTGACGAGCGTGGACGAAATGGACTGGAAGGACGCGCTCAAGGTGGGGCTCGCGCAGTGCTTCTCGTTGATTCCCGGAACTTCGCGCTCCGGGGCGACCATCATGGGAGGGATGCTGTTCGGGCTGTCGCGGCAGGCGGCGACCGAGTTCTCGTTCTTCCTCGCGGTGCCGATCATGTTTGCGGCGAGCGGCTACCAGATGGTGAAGTACCGCGCCCTGCTGTCGCGCGACGACCTCGCGACGTTCGCGGTGGGATTCATCGTGAGCTTCGCGTTCGCGCTCCTCGCCGTGAAGGCGCTGATCCGCTACGTGGCGCGGCACGACTTCAAGGCCTTCGCCTGGTATCGCATCGCGCTCGGCGTGGTGGTGCTGGGGTACTTCTCGCGCTGAGCGCGAAGCGCCGGCCGGCTCGGCCTACGCGAGTGCCGCTTCCGAGGTGTATCGCTTGATCAGCGCGAGCAGCTCCTCTTCCTGGTAAGGCTTGCCCATGTACTCGTTCACGCCGAGCTCGATCGCGTGGTTGCGGTGCTTGTCGGCGGTGCGCGAGGTGATCATGATGATCGGGATGTTCTTGGTCGCTTCGTCGGCGCGCACGTTGCGCGCGAATTCGAAGCCGTCCATGCGCGGCATCTCGACGTCGAGCAGGATGAGGTCGGGCTTCATGTCCTGCAGCTGCTGCAGGGCGTCGACGCCGTCCTTGGCGCTCGCGACCTCGTAGCCCTCGCGCGCCAGCATGCGCCCCGTGATCTTGCGCACCGTGAGCGAGTCGTCGACCACCATCACCAGCGGATTGCCCGACTTCGACTCGGCCATGAACGGGGCTTCCTGCGGCTTCGGCGCCTCGACACTCACCTCGGCCGAGCCCTGCGCGCGATGCACCAGCTGCACCGGGTTCAGGATCAGCACCACCTGGCCGTTGCCGAGCACGGTCGCGCCGGCGATTCCCGCGAGCCGCGAGAGCTGCGGGCCGATGGTCTTCACCACGACCTCGCGATTTCCGACGATCTCGTCCACGCGGATCGCGGCGCGTTGGGTGCCGCTCTTCAGGAGGAGCACCGGGATCTGCCGCGGCGGCGTGGCGGTATCGATCTCTCCCAGCAGCGGCAACAACGAGCGCAGGGGATAGCGATTGTCCTTCCAGACGAGCTCGCCCTTGGCGGCGAGCTCGCCAAAGGCGCTCGCCTTGAACTCCTGCACCTGCTCGACCATCACTGACGGCACCGCGTAGAGGGTCGGGCCGGCGCGCAGCATCACCGCCTGCGTCACCGCGAGGGT
>JADGRS010000181.1 GCA_017880705.1 Burkholderiales bacterium | reverse complement strand
CGCGGAGCGCGCCATGCGCGACTACGTGAAGGGCAAGTACGGCGAGCTGATCGACCGGATCGAGTCCACCAAGGACCTGACGAAGGACGACGAGGCCAAGCTGCACGAGGCCATCAAAGACTTCAAAAAGAACGGCACCTACTAGGAATAGCTAGACATGGCGGGCTCCAGAGAAATCCGAACCAAGATCAAGAGCGTCCAGAACACGCGCAAGATCACCAAGGCCATGGAGATGGTCGCCGCCTCCAAGATGAGGAAGGCCCAGGAGCGCATGCGCCACGCGCGCCCCTATGGAGACAAGATCCGCACCATCGCGGCCCACCTGGCGTACGCGAACCCGGAATACCGCCACCCGTTCCTCATCAAGCGCGAAGGCGGGAAGGACGTCGGCGCGATCGTCATCACTTCCGACAAGGGCTTGTGCGGGGGGCTCAACACCAACGTGCTGCGTCTCACCCTGAGCAAGGCCCGCGAGTGGCAGGGCGAAGGCCGCGGCGTGCAGTTCTGCGCCATCGGCAACAAGGGGTTCGGATTCCTGCAGCGCTTCGGCGGCAACATCGTCTCGCACCTCACTGCGATCGGCGACACGCCGCACATGGAGCGGCTCGTCGGCCCGGTCAAGGTGATGATCGACGCGTTCGCCGAGGGCAGGATCGAAACGCTCTACATCGTCTACACGCGCTTCATCAACACGATGAAGCAGGAGCCGGTGATCGAACAGCTGCTGCCGCTTCCGGCCGATCGCCTGCGCGAGGACAAGGCGGCCACCCGCAAGAATTGGGACTACCTCTACGAGCCCGACGCGCGCGCCGTGCTCGACCAGCTCCTCACGCGCTACGTGGAGCAGATCATCTACCAGTCGGTCGCCGAGAACATCGCGAGCGAGCAGTCGGCGCGCATGGTGGCGATGAAGAGCGCGAGCGACAACGCATCGAGCGTGATCGACGACCTCACCCTCATTTACAACAAGACGCGGCAGGCGGCGATCACCAAGGAATTGTCGGAGATCGTGAGCGGCGCCGCGGCCGTCTGAAGCATTCACACGGGAATAGACCATGAGCACGACTCAAACCCAGGCCAACGAAGGCAGGATCGTCCAGTGCATCGGCGCGGTGATCGACATCCAGTTCCCGCGCGAGAACATGCCGCACATCTACGACGCGCTCACGCTCGTCGATGAAGCCTCCGGCTCCTTCGCCGAGAAGGGGCTCACGTTCGAGGTCGAGCAGCAGTTGGGCGACGGCGTGGTGCGCACCATCGCGATGGGCTCGTCGGACGGCCTGCGCCGCGGCATGAGGGTCAAGAACACGGGAGCGCCGATCTCGGTCCCGGTGGGACCCGCTACTCTCGGACGCGTGATGGACGTGCTCGGCCGCCCGATCGACGAGCGCGGCCCCGTCAATGCCGACGAGTACCGCTCGATTCACGCCGCCGCGCCCAAGTTCGACGAGCTGTCGCCCTCGGTCGAGCTGCTCGAGACCGGGATCAAGGTGATCGACCTGGTCGCGCCGTTCGCGAAGGGCGGCAAGGTGGGCCTGTTCGGCGGCGCCGGCGTCGGCAAGACCGTGAACATGCTCGAGCTCATCAACAACATCGCCAAGCAGCATAGCGGCCTGTCGGTGTTCGCCGGCGTGGGAGAGCGCACCCGCGAGGGCAACGACTTCTATCACGAGATGTCCGAGGCGAAGGTGATCGTGCAGGAAGACCTCGGCCAGTCGAAGGTGGCGATGGTGTTCGGCCAGATGAACGAGCCGCCGGGCAACCGCCTGCGCGTGGCGTTGACCGGCCTCACGATGGCCGAGCGATTCCGCGACGAGGGACGCGACATCCTGTTCTTCGTGGACAACATCTACCGCTTCACGCTCGCGGGCACCGAGGTGTCGGCGCTGCTGGGCCGCATGCCGTCGGCCGTGGGCTACCAGCCGACGCTCGCGGAGGAGATGGGCCGCTTGCAGGAGCGCATCACGTCGACCAAGAAGGGCTCCATCACCTCCATTCAAGCGGTCTACGTTCCCGCGGACGACCTGACGGATCCGTCGCCCGCGACGACATTCGGCCACCTCGATGCCACGGTCGTTCTTTCGCGCGACATCGCGTCGCTCGGCATCTACCCTGCGGTGGACCCGCTCGACTCGACGTCGCGCCAGGTGGATCCGAACGTGATCGGCGAGGAGCACTACAACACGACGCGCGCGGTTCAGGCGGTGCTGCAGCGCTACAAGGAGCTGCGCGACATCATCGCGATCCTGGGCATGGACGAGCTCTCGCCCGAGGACAAGCTCGCGGTCGGCCGCGCGCGCAAGATCCAGCGCTTCCTGTCGCAGCCCTTCCACGTCGCGGAAGTCTTCACGGGCTCGCCCGGCAAGTACGTGACGCTCAAGGACACGATCAAGGGCTTCAACATGATCGTGAACGGCGAGTGCGACTCGATGCCGGAGCAGGCCTTCTACATGGTCGGCCCGATCGAGGAAGCGTTCGAGAAGGCGAAGACGCTGCAGTAGGCGCGTCCAGCGAAAGACAACATGGCCAAGACCCTGCACGTCGACATCGTCAGCGCGGAACAGCAGATCTTTTCCGGGCCGGCCGAGATGGTGATCGCGCCCGGCGAGGCCGGCGAGCTCGGGATCCTGCCCGAGCACGCGCCGCTCCTCACGCGGATCAAGCCGGGAACGGTGCGCATCCTCCAGGCCGGCGCCGAGGAGGAGGTCATCTACGTCTCCGGCGGCATGATGGAGGTGCAGCCCGACCGCGTCACGGTGCTCGCGGACACGTCGGTTCGCGCCCACGATCTCGACGAGGCGAAAGCCATGGAGGCCGAGCGCCTGGCAAAGGAGGCGCTCGCCAGCAATGCGGGCGCGATGGAATTCGCCAAGGCGCAGGCCGAGCTCGCCCAGGCTGTCGCGCAGCTCGCCGCCATCCGCAACCTGCGCAAACGCCGCTGAAGTGCTACAATTCGTACAGTAGTTGAGGGGGGATCACGAAACTCCTTGATTAGAGGCGCAACACATCCGGGCAGGGGAAACCCTGCCCTTTTTGTTTCCGCCGTCCCTCGATGACATCCTCCGCACCTTCCCTTCAAGTCGTCGTGCTCGCCGCGGGCCAGGGCAAGCGCATGTACTCGTCGTTGCCGAAGGTCCTGCACCCCCTCGCAGGGCGCCCCCTGCTTGCCCACGTGATCGCCGCCGCGCGCCTGCTGTCACCCCGGCACTTGTGCGTCGTGGTGGGCCACGGCGCGCAGGCCGTGCGCGAGCGCGTCGCCGCCGCGGATGTCGTGTGGGTGGGGCAGGAACGCCAGCTCGGCACCGGCCATGCGGTGCTCCAGGCCATGCCGCACCTGGAAGATGAGGGGACAGTGCTCGTTCTCTACGGCGATGTTCCGCTCATCGGCGCAGAAACGTTGCGAGCGCTCGTCGATGCGGCCGGCGGCGATCGCTTGGCCCTCCTTACGCAGGAGATCGCCGATCCGAAGGGATATGGCCGCATCGCGCGCGATGCGAACGGACGCGTGGCGCGCATCGTCGAGGAAAAGGACGCGACCGACGCGGAGCGCGCGATTCGCGAAGTGAATACCGGCATCCTTGCCGCCCCGAGGCGCAAGCTCGCGGCGTGGCTCTCGGCGCTGCGCAACGACAACGCGCAGGGCGAGTATTATCTGACCGACGTCGTGGCCGCCGCGGTCGCGGAAGGTGTCGCAGTGGAAGTGCGGCATCCACGCGCCGCCCACGAAAGCCTCGGCGTGAACAGCATGGCCGAGCTCGCATCCCTCGAGCGACGTTTCCAAATGAACCAAGCCGCACGCCTTCTCGAATCCGGAGTCACCCTCGCAGACCCGTCGCGCATCGACGTGCGCGGCGAGCTTGCTTGCGGCCGCGACGTGTCGATCGACGTGAACTGCATCTTCGAGGGCCGCGTGTCGCTGGCCGATGGCGTGCACATCGGCGCGAACTGCATCCTTCGGGATTCCACCGTCGGCGCGGGGACCGAGATCAGGCCCTTCACGCTCGTCGAAGGAGCCGTGATCGGCGCCAATGCCCGCATCGGTCCATACGCGCGCATCCGGCCCGGCACGCAACTCGCCGACGACGTGCATATCGGCAACTTCGTCGAGGTGAAGGCGAGCACGTTCGGCCGCGGCAGCAAGGCCAACCATCTCGCCTATGTCGGCGATTCGTCGGTCGGGAGCGCCGTCAACATCGGCGCGGGCACCATCACCTGCAACTACGATGGAGCGAACAAGCACCGCACGGTGATCGAGGACGACGTGCAGATCGGCTCCGACGTGCAGCTGGTCGCGCCGGTGACCGTCGGCAAGGGCGCGACGATCGCCGCGGGCGCCACCATCGTGAAGGACGTGCCTCCGGGCGGCCTCACGCTTACCGAAGCGAAGCAGGTGACCGACCCCGGCTGGAAGCGACCCCGCAAGAAGTGACGCGGGCGGCTAGCGGGCTTTCGCGACGACCGCGCCCGACTGGGTGTCCGGGCCGACGAACTGGCTCGCCGCGGTGCCGATGGAGACCGCCAGTGCCACGAGCATCAGGAGTCGTGCCGCGGCGCGCAGCGGGTCCGTCTGCATCCATGCGAGCTCCGTCTCATCGGGTCTGGGGTCGTGACTACGCACGTCGTCAAGCATCGCGGGCCTCATCCGTCTCTTGCACCGGATGAAGGCTACGCGCGCGCCAAAGCGCCGACCACTGCAAATTGCATTGCGGAAACGCGGATCATTCGGCACATCCGACGCCATCCGGGCGCGCGCGCCGAAGGCCGATGGCGAGCAGGAGCATGGCGAGGATGATCATCGCCCATTCGCTCAGCGTCGGTATGGCGTTGGGATCCCCACCTACACCCGGCCCGCCCGGGTCGGCGACTAGGCCGTTCGCGGCGAGGTCGTCGTCGCCCAACCCGCCATCGGTAATGTCGAAGGTGATGGAGTTGCCAGTGACTGTCGCGGGAACAGCGTACCAGGCAGCGGGCAGAGGGCCGGGACGCGGGCCGTACTTGAAATACCTCATTGCGGGCGGCAGCGACGATGGATAGGTGATCGTGAACGTCACCGTGGATCCGCCGGTGCAGCCCGCAGTGGTGAAGTCGAAGAGTCCGTGCGGGAACAATACGCCAGCGGGTGCCGTGCCCGGCGGGGGGCTTGCAGGATCACCGATGACGGAAATGAAGCGCGCCGTGGCGAAGCTGCACCCCGCACCGCCGCCGCTGACCGCGGCGGTGATGGTGCCGCTGCCCGTCGCGCTCGGCGCACTGACGATCCTCGCCGCTGCCGGGGTGATTCCCACGAGGCCCGACGCCGGCCCTGGCCCGAAGGCATTCGTGGCAGTGATGGAGCAGGTGTACGCCGTGCCGTTGTTGAGCCCGGTTACCGTGATCGGTGAAGAGGTGGCCAATCGCGCGATCGCACCCGGATTGCAAGTCAGTGTGTAGCCCGTGACGGGACTGCCGCCATCGCTCGCCGGTGCCGCGAATGCGATCGACGCCGAACCCGGGAATGGTGTGGCGACGCCGATGACCGGCGCGCCCGGGCGACCGGCGTTGACGATGAAGCTCTGCGATACCTGCGGTGCGCCGTTGTAGTTGCCATCACCGCTTTGGTCCGCGTTGATGGTGCATGTCCCGGCGCCCAGCAATGTCACGCTCGTGCCAGTGATCAAGCAGCGCGTGGGCGTGCTCGAGCTGAATGTGACGCTGAGGCCCGATGTCGCCGTTGCCGCGACCGCGATCGGCCCCGTGCCCAACGATTGCGACGAACCGGGACCCGCGAACGAGACAGTTTGGTTCGCCTTGGCGATCAGCAAAGTGAACGCTTGGCTCGCCGCTGGCGCGGCCCCTGTCGCGGTGATGCTCAGGTGGTAGCTTCCGACAGAGCCGAGCGCGGGCGCGCCGCTCAGTGTCGCCGTGCTCGTGCCGGGCGTGAAGGCGATGCCCGCCGGCAACGCGCCCGCTTGCGTGATCGCCGGTGTCGGTGTTCCCGTCGCTGTGATAGTGAAGGGCGCCGCAGCCGCGTTGACAGTGAACGTCACCGTGTCGACGCTCGTGATCGCAGGCGGCACGGAAGTGACGGTGGCCGTGACGACGAAGCTCTGCTGCACGGTGGACGCCGCGTTGTAATTGCCGTCGCCCGCTTGGTCGGCATCGATCACGCAGGTCCCGGCGGCTAGCATCGTGACGCTCGACCCCGACACCGAGCACAACGCATGCGTGGTCGTGCTGAACGAGACGCCAAGCCCGGATGTCGCAGTCGCCGAGAGTGAGAGCGACGTCGCGCTGAGGTTCTGCGCGCCCGGATTGGTGAAGGTGATCGTCTGGCTCGCCTTCGCGATCGTGAGCGTGAACGCCTGGCCCGCGTCGGGCGTGACGGCGTTGGACGCCGTGAATGCCAGCGCGTAGGTCCCGACGGTCCCAAGTGCGGGCGTGCCCGCGAGTGCGCCCGTGCCCGGCGTGAAGGTGACGCCGGAGGGCAGCGCGCCGCTCACCGACAGCGTGGCTGCGGGACTGCCCGTCGCGGTGACGGTGAATGTGCCCGGCGAGTTGACCGTAAAGCTTGCGCTGTTCGGACTGGTGATCGCGGGCGCGGTGCCGGACGTGAGTGAAGGCCCGGAGGTGATGAATGTCCCGAGGGAGTACGGCGA
>JADGRS010000180.1 GCA_017880705.1 Burkholderiales bacterium | reverse complement strand
CGAAGCCGCGAAGCCCGAACCTCCCAAGCCCGAACCGCCGAAGCCCGAGCTGCCGAAGCAGAATGCGAAGCTGCCCGCGCCGCCCGCGGCCGCGCCTGCTTCCGCCCCGGCGCAAGTCCTCAAGTTGGGCGCCGACGGCAAGATCCTCAAGCTCGTGTTCAAGGGCTCGTCGTGGGTGGAGATCCGCGACGCGAAGGGCAAGATCCTGCTGTCGCGCCTGAATCCCGCGGGCAGCGAAGCCGAAGTGTCGGGAAAGCCGCCCTTCAACGTGATCGTCGGCAACGCGCCCGAGGTGCAGGTCTTCTACAACGACCACGAGTTCGACCTCGAGCCCCACACGAAGGTCGCCGTCGCCCGTTTCATCGTCGAGTAATTCCCATGGTTCCAGCCAGACGCATCTCGCGCCCTGTCCGGGTCGCCGACAAGGTGATCGGGGGCGACGCGCCCGTGCTCGTGCAATCGATGACGAACACCGACACCGAGGACGCGGCCGCCACGGCGGCGCAGGTCGCGGCGCTCGCCCGCGCGGGCTCGGAAATCGTGCGCATCACCGTGAACACGGTCGAGGCGGCGAAGCAGGTGCCGGAGATCCGCCGCCGCCTCGAGTCCATGGGCGTCAGCGTTCCGCTGGTCGGCGACTTCCACTTCAACGGGCACAAGATCCTCGCGCAGGTGCCGGAGTGCGCCGCGGTCCTCGACAAGTACCGGATCAACCCAGGCAACGTGGGCCATGGCACGAAGCGCGACGAGCAGTTCGCGACGATGATCGAGAAGGCGATCGAGCACGGGAAGCCCGTGCGCATCGGCGTGAACTGGGGCTCGCTCGACCCCGAGCTCCTGGCGCGCATGATGGACGAGAACGCGCGCCTCGCGAAACCCAAGGAAGCGGACGAGGTGATGCGCGATGCGCTGATTCGCTCGGCGCTCGAGAGCGCCGCCAAGGCGCGCGAGATCGGCCTTCCCGCGGAGCGCATCGTGCTCTCGTGCAAGGTTTCGGCCGTGCAGGATCTCATCGGCGTCTACCGCGAGCTCGCGGCGCAATGCGATTACGCGCTGCACCTGGGGCTCACCGAGGCGGGCATGGGCTCCAAGGGCATCGTCGCCTCGACCGCGGCGATGGGCGTCCTCCTCCAGGAGGGCATCGGCGACACGATCCGCGTCTCGCTCACGCCCGAGCCCGGCGGCGACCGCACCAAGGAAGTCCTCGTCGCGCAGGAGATCCTGCAGACGATGGGGCTGCGCGCGTTCACGCCCCAGGTTTCGGCCTGCCCGGGATGCGGACGCACCACGAGCACCTTCTTCCAGGAGCTCGCCGACAAGATCCAGACGTACTTGCGCGAGCAGATGCCGGTGTGGAAGGCGCGCCATCCCGGCGTCGAGGAGATGCACGTCGCGGTGATGGGCTGCGTGGTGAACGGGCCCGGCGAATCGAAGCTCGCCAACATCGGCATCTCGCTGCCGGGCTCGGGCGAGAAGCCCGTGGCGCCCGTGTACGTGGACGGCCAGAAGACGGTGACGCTGAAAGGCGAACGCATCGCCGAGGAATTCCAGGCGATCGTCGAGGCCTACGTGAAGTCGCACTACGGCGGCTCGCGCCCCGCGCCCCGCGCCTCGCGCCTCGAATCCATTCCCATCCGGACCGCCCCATGAGCGCGAAGATCCAGGCCATCCGCGGCATGGAAGACCTGCTGCCGGATCAAAGCCCGCTTTGGCAGAGGCTCGAGGACCACGCGCGCCGCGTCTTCGAGCAGTACGGCTATCGCAACATGCGTACGCCCATCGTCGAGCCCACCGCGCTCTTCGTGCGTGGCCTGGGTGAAGTCACCGACATCGTCGAGAAGGAAATGTACGTCTTCGAGGACCGCAACGGCGAGAGCCTCGCGCTGCGTCCCGAGGCGACGGCCGGCATCGTGCGCTCCGCGATCGAGCACAACTTCCTCTACAACGGCCCGATGCGCGTGTGGACCGTGGGGCCGATCTTCCGCTACGAACGCCCGCAGAAGGGGCGCTACCGCCAGTTCAACCAGTTCGACGTGGAGGCGCTCGGCTTCGAGGGCCCCGACGTGGACGCCGAGCAGATCGTGATGCTCGCACGGCTGTGGAAGTCCCTCGGCATCGCGAGGGTCGAGCTGCAGGTGAACTCCATCGGAGACGCGTCCGACCGCAAGGCGCACCGCGAGAAGCTCATCGCGTATTTCGAGAAGCACGCGACAGTCCTCGACGAGGACGCGCGCCGCCGGCTGCACAGCAACCCGCTGCGCATCCTCGATTCGAAGAACCCGGCGATGCAGTCGATGATCGAGGGCGCGCCGCGCATCCTCGACCAGCTCGGCGACGCCGCGGCCGAGCATTTCGCCGCGCTCAAGGTCTTGCTCGACGAAGCCGGCGTCGCCTATCGCGTGAATTCGCGCCTGGTGCGCGGGCTCGACTACTACAACCGCACGGTCTTCGAATGGGTCTCGCCCGACATCGGCGCGCAGTCCACCATCGCCGGCGGCGGGCGCTACGATGCGCTGTTCGAACAGCTCGGCGGCAAGCCCACGCCGGCGTGCGGCTTCGGGATGGGCGTCGAGCGCCTGCTCCTTGCGCTGCAGGCAGCCGGAGGCGAGTCCTCGTTCGAGCCCGACGTCTTCCTCGTGCACGCCGGCGAGGCGGCGGGGATCGAGGCATGGAAGGCCTCGGAGAAGTTGCGCGACGCGGGGCTCTGCGTGATCCTCGGGGCGGGCGGCAGCTTCAAGTCGCAGATGAAGAAAGCCGACGCGAGCGGCGCGCGCTACGCGGTGATCCTGGGCGAGGACGAGGTGAGCGCCGCCAAGTTGACCGTGAAATCCCTGCGCGGAGCGGGCGAGCAGAAGATGCTCGCGCTTCGCGAGGCAATCGAACACATCAGATAAGGCAATCCCATGTCCGGATCGTACGATTTCGAAGAGCAGGAACGCATCGCAGAGCTGAAGGCCTGGTGGGAAGACAACCGCTGGTATGTGCTGGGCGCCGTGGTCGCGGCCGCCGTCGCGTTCTCGGGTTATCGCGGCTGGATCTACTGGAAGGCGAGCACCGCCGAGGATGCCGCGGCGATGTACCAGCCGGTCGAGGAGGCCCTGAAGGCGAATGACGCGAAGAAGGTGCCCGAGACGGCCCAGGCGCTCATCGCGAAGCATCCCGGCTCCTTCTTCGCCTCGGAAGCTGCCCTCGTGCTGGCGAAGAGCGCGTTCGACGCGGGCAAGCTCGACGAGGCGAGGAAGCAGCTCGAGTGGGTGATGGCGAACGGCGCCGAGGAGCACCGCGGCATCGCGCGCGTGCGCCTCGCCGCGATCCTCATGGAGCAGAAGAAATTCGACGAGGCGCTGAAGACCCTCGACGGCAACAAGGACGAGGCGTTCGTGCCCCTCGCCTCGGACCTGCGCGGCGACATCATGCTCGCGCAGGGCCGCCTCGACGAGGCGCGCGCGGCCTACAAGCTCGCGATCGACAAGTCGAGCCCGCGCAATCCCGTGAGGAACATCGCGGAGACGAAGCTGAACGCCCTGGGAGGCGCGCAATGAAGCCGCTTCGCATCGCGCTCCTCGCCGCCGCGGCGCTGGCGCTCGCCGGCTGCAGCAGCTGGAATCCGCTGGTGGCCCTCGGCTTCAAGACGGCGCCCGCCCACTTGCCCACGCCGCTCTCGCCGATCAACGTGCAGGTCACGCCGCGCGTGATCTGGACCGCGAACGCCGGGAAGTCGCAGGGCTTCAGCTTCAGGCCCGTTTCGCAGGGCGGGCACGTCTACGCGGCGGCGGCCGACGGCACCGTCTCGGTCTTCGACGAGGACACCGGCCGCGTCGCCTCGAAGTTCGACGCGAAGAAGCGCCTCTCGGGCGGTCTCGAGGTGGGCGACGGGAAGATCATCGCCGGCACCTCGAAGGGCGAGGTGATCGCGCTCGACATGAACGGCAAGGCGTTGTGGACGAGCCCCGTCGGGGGCGAGGTGATCGCGCCCGCCGCGATCGGATCGAACGTCGTCGTGGTGCGCGTGACCGACGGCAGGATCCTCGGGTTGGCCAGCGACGACGGCAAGCGCAAGTGGGTGTTCCAGCGCGCGATGCCGCCGCTCCTGCTGCGAAGCGAAGCGGGCGTGCTCGCCGTCGGGCGCGACGTCGTGGCGGGCTATCCGAACGGCAAGCTCCTGGCGCTCGACCTCGAGGACGGCAAGCTCACGTGGGAAGTCTCCGTGGCGCTGCCGCGCGGCGCAACGGAGCTCGAGCGCATCGCCGATGTCGCGGGGCTGCCCGTGATCGACGGCGCGCAGGTATGCGCCGGCGCCTTCCAGGGAAAGGTCGCGTGCTTCGAGATCCAGTCGCGCAACATGGTGTGGTCGCGCGACGTCTCGACCTCCCGCGCGCTCGCCCGCGACGGGAAGAACATCTACGTGGTCGACGACTCGAGCGCCGTGCAGGCCCTCGACAAGGCGCAGGGCGCGAGCGTGTGGAAGCAGGACAAGCTCCAGTACCGCAGGCTCACCGCGCCGGTGATCGTCGACGCGCGCGTCGTCGTCGGCGACTACCAGGGCTACCTCCACGTCCTGTCGCCGGACAACGGCGACATCGTCGGGCGCCTCGCCACCGACGGCACCGCGATCCAATCGCTCGTCCCCATCGCGGGCGGTCTCATCGTCCAGACCGCCGGCGGCTCCGTGCTGCTCGTCCGGATCTGATTCGCTAGACCGGTATCCGCAGATAAACGCAAATGAACGCAGTTGACCTACGTGATTGATCGATGAGTGGCCATGGTGAGGGTGTGAACAATCGAATGGGGTTACCGCGTTCATCTGCGTTTATCTGCGGATATCGCCTTAGCACGCGAGAAGCGAAGTGAAGCCGACCGTGGTGCTGGTAGGTCGGCCAAACGTCGGCAAGTCGACGCTGTTCAACCGCCTCACGCGCTCGCGAGACGCGCTGGTCGCGGATCTTCCGGGCCTCACGCGCGACCGCCACTATGGCCAGGGCCGCCTGGGCGACAAGCAGTTCATCGTCGTCGACACCGGAGGCTTCGAGCCGGTCGCGAAGGACGGCATCATGTCGGAGATGGCGCGCCAGGCGCGCGAGGCGATCGCCGAGGCCGACGTGGTCCTTTTCATCGTCGACGGCCGCGCGGGGCTCTCGCCGCAGGACCGGCGCATCGCGCAGCAGCTTCGCGAATCGGGCACCAGCGTGATCCTCGTCGTCAACAAGACCGAGGGAATGCGCCTCGAGATCGTGACCGCGGAATTCCACGAGCTGGGGTTGGGCATGCCCAGCGCCATTTCCGCCGAGCACGGCGAGGGCGTGAAGAGCCTCATCGACGACGCGCTCGCGCCGTTTCCCGTCGAGGAGCCCGAGGAGCAGGTGCAGGACCACCCGCGCGTGGCGATCGTCGGCCGCCCCAACGTCGGCAAGTCCACGCTCGTGAACCGCCTCCTGGGCGAGGAGCGGATGATCGCCTTCGACCAGCCGGGCACCACCCGCGACGCGATCGAGGTCGAGCTCGAGTGGGAGGGCAAGCGCTACACGCTCGTCGACACCGCGGGAATAAGGCGCAAGGGAAAGGTGTTCGAGTCTGTGGAGAAGTTCTCCGTGGTGAAGACGCTGCAGGCGATCGAGCGCGCGAACGTGGTGGTCCTCGTGGTCGACGCCGAGAGCGACATCGCCGAGCAGGACGCGCACATCGGCGGCTACATCCTCGAATCGGGACGCTCGCTCGTGGTCGCGGTCAACAAGGTGGATGCCATCGACGCCGACAAGCGCAAGGAAGTGAAGACGGACCTCGAGCGCAAGCTCTTCTTCCTGGACTTCGCGGAGTTCGTTCCGATCTCGGCGCGCATGGGCACGGGCATCAAGCCGCTGCTGAAGGCGGTCGACATTGCGTTCGCCGCGGCGATGGCGAAGATCCCGACGCCGAAGCTCACGCGCGCATTGCAGGCGGCCGTGGAGCAGCAGCAGCCGCCGATGTCGGGCCGCTTCCGCCCGAAGATGCGCTATGCGCACCAGGGCGGGCAGAACCCGCCCACGGTGGTGATCCACGGATCGGGCCTGGATGGCGTGAAGGAGCCTTACAAGCGTTACCTCGAAAGCACATTTCGCAAGCATTTCAAGCTCAAGGGAACGCCGCTGCGGATCGAGCTGCGTTCGTCGACGAATCCCTTCGAGGGCCGCCACAAGCCCTTGACGGAAAAGCAGGATGCGCAGCGCCGCCGACGCAAGATCGTCTCCAAGCGCCGCTACGGATAGGTCGAAAACCGCACCCTAGGAACTAGACCAAGAGCGCGTTGTCCCTTGGTTGGATGGATAAAAATGCTGCTTTGCAGTAAAGTCCATTTGCAGGCAACGGCCCGGCGTAGACCGGGAAACCCGAAGAGAGAAAAGGGGCAGAACAATGAGCAACAAGGGCCAATTACTCCAAGACCCGTTCCTCAACACGTTGCGCAAAGAGCATGTACCGGTCTCGATCTACCTGGTGAACGGCATCAAGCTGCAGGGCCAGATCGAATCCTTCGACCAGTACGTCGTGCTCCTCAAGAACACCGTGACTCAGATGGTGTACAAGCACGCGATCTCCACGGTGGTCCCGGCGCGGCCGGTCACGGTCCCGCTTGAGCATTCGCAAGACGCCTAGCCGCAGCCGCGC
>JADGRS010000179.1 GCA_017880705.1 Burkholderiales bacterium | reverse complement strand
GCTGAGTGTCGCCGGGCCGTCGTGCGGCCCGTCATGTCGCTTTCTCCGGAGGAATCATGCTCGTCCAATTTCGCATCGCGTCCATCGCCGCTCTTCTCGCGGCCACGCCGGCTTTTCCGGCCACGCCCCTCGGCCTCGAGGAGGCCCTGAGGCAGGCCGAGGCCGGCTCGCCCCAGCTCGCCGCACAGCGCGCGTCCGCAGACGCCGCCGCCGCCCTCGTCGTTCCCGCCGGCGAGAATCCCGATCCGAAGCTCGTCTTCGGCATCGAAAACGTTCCGGCGGACGGCGCCGACAAGTGGAACGTGACCGCCGACTTCATGACCATGCGCCGCGTGGGCGTCATGCAGGACTTCGTGCGCGGCGAGAAGCTCGGCCTGCGGGAAGCCAAGGCGGCGGCCGAATCGCAACGCGAAGAGGCGATCATCGCGATGCAGCGCGCGGATCTTCGTCGCGAGGTCGCCACGGCGTGGTTCGAGCGCTTCTTCGCGGAGCGCTCGAAGAAGCTCGTCGTCGATCTCGCCGGCGAGGCGAAGCTCCAGGCATCGACATCCTCCGCCGAGCTGGCGTCGGGGAAGGCCTCGTCCGCGGACGCGATCGCCGTACGCGGCCTCCAGGCTTCCCTCGAGGACCGGATGCTCGAATTCGATCGCCAGGCGCGACGCGCCGCCGCCACGCTCTCGCGCTGGATCGGCGCCGACGCCGACAGGCCCCTCGGATCCGCGCCCGACACCTACGCGCTGGACCATCACGCGAGCACGCTGGAAGGCGATCTCGACGCGCATCCGCACATCGCCATCTACGCCCCGATGGTCGCGGCGGCGGAAGCCGACCTGCGTCTCGCGCAGGCCGCGACGAAGCCCGATTGGAGCGTCGAGCTTTCCTACGCGCAACGCGGACCGGCGTTCACCAACATGGTGTCCCTCACCTTCCGCATGGACCTGCCGGTCTTCGCGTCGCGCCGCCAGGACCCCGTGGCCGCCTCGAAGGCAAAGCAGCTGGAGCAGGTGCGCTCACAGGCCGAGGATGCGACGCGGCGGCACGTCGCCGAAATTCGCGCGAGCCTCGCCGACTGGGAGACCGCGAAGGCCCGCGTGGAACGCTATCGGCGCGAGATCGTGCCGCTCGCGGAAGAGCGCGCGCGCCTCGTGTCGTCCGCCTACGAGGGCGCGCGCGCCGATCTCGCGAGCGTCTTCGACGCGCGTCGCAACGTCATCGAATCGAGGCTCGCGGCGCTCAACGCCGAAGCCGAAGTGGCGCGGGCGTGGGCGCAGCTCGCCTTCCTCGCGCCGGACAGGAGCTCGCCATGAAACATCCTCTCGCGGTCATCGCATCCGGCGCCGTCGCCCTCGTGGCGATCGCCGGGTTCGCCGGATTCCAGTGGGCGCACCACTCGATGACGCAGGACGTCGCGCAGGCGCCGGCAGCTGCGATCGCGCCGGCAAGCAAGAAGATTCTCTATTGGCACGACCCGATGAACCCGCAGCAGAAGTTCGACAAGCCCGGGAAGTCGCCCTACATGGACATGGAGCTCGTGCCGGTCTACGGCGATGACGGCAAGGCCGCGGCGGGCGTGAACGTGAGCTCGCAGCTCGCGCAGAACCTCGGCGTGCGAACCGCCGTCGCCGAAATGGCGAGCCTCGAATCGTCCGTGGAAGCGGTCGGCGCGATCGCGTTCGACGAGCGGTCGGTCGCGATCGTCCAATCGCGCACCGCGGGCTACGTGGAAGAGCTCTTCGTGCGCGCGCCGCTCGATCCCGTGCGCCAGGGGCAACCGCTCCTGCGGCTCTTCGTGCCGGACTGGGCCGGGGCCCAGCATGAATATCTCGCGCTGAAATCCGGCGGCTCGGAGGGCTCGGCCGATCTCGCGCGCGCCGCGCGAAACCGCCTTGCGCTCCTCGGCATGAGCGAGGCGCAGATCGCGGCCGTGGACCGCGACGGCGCGCCCGTGACCCACGTCACCCTCGCCGCACCCATCGACGGCGTCGTCGCCGAGCTGGGAGCGCGGCAGGGAATGAACGTGATGCCGGGCGCCACGCTCTTCCGCATCAACGGCCTCGGCAGCGTGTGGGTCAACGTCGAGGTGCCCGAGACCCAGGCGGCGATCGTCCGCGCGGGCGAAGCCGTGATGGCGACGGTGCCCGCGTATCCCGGCGAACGCTTTCCCGGACGAATCTCCGCGGTGCTTCCCGAGGTGAATGCGGCGACGCGAACCGTTCGAGCGCGCGTCGAGCTTGCGAACCCGGGCGGAAAGCTCAAGCCCGGAATGTTCGCGACGGTCGCGATCGCGCCGAAGAAATCGCGCGAAGCGGTGCTCGTGCCCACGGAAGCGGTCATCGTCACGGGCGAGCGCAGCGTAGTCGTCGTGGATCGCGGCGAGGGCCGCTTCGAGCCGGTCGACGCGGTCATCGGCCGCGAAGAGCACGGGCGCACCGAGATCCTCAAGGGCGTGGAGGCCGGGGCGCGGGTCGTCGTCTCGGGACAATTCCTCATCGATTCCGAAGCGAGCCTGCGCGGCGCCGGTCGGCGCATGTCGCCCGAAGCGCCGATCGCTCCCGCCGGGGAGAAGAAATGATCGCGCGGCTCATTCGCTGGTCGATCGCGAACCGCTTCCTCGTGCTCCTCGCGTCCGTGGGCGTCGCGGCCTGGGGCGCGTGGTCGATGGCGCGCACGCCGCTCGACGCCCTGCCGGACCTCTCCGACGTGCAGGTGATCATCCGCACGCCCTACCCGGGACAGGCGCCGCGCATCGTCGAGGACCAGGTCACCTACCCGCTCACGACGACGATGATGTCGGTGCCGGGCGCCAAGGCCGTGCGCGGCTACTCGTTCTTCGGGGACTCGTTCGTCTACGTGCTCTTCGAGGACGGAACCGACCTTTACTGGGCGCGCTCGCGCGTGCTCGAGTACCTCAACCAGGTGCAGGCGCGCCTTCCCGCGCAGGCGAAGGCCGCGCTCGGGCCCGACGCGACGGGCGTGGGCTGGATCTACGAGTACGCGCTCGTGGACCGGTCGGGGCGCCACGATCTCGGCGAGCTGCGCGCGATCCAGGACTGGTTCCTCAAGTACGAGCTGAAGAGCGTGCCCGACGTGGCCGAGATCGCGACCGTCGGCGGCATGGTGCGCGAGTACCAGGTCGTCCTCGATCCCGCGAGGTTGCGGGCCTATGGAATTTCCCATGCGCGCGTGGTCGCGGCGATCGAGGGCGCGAATCGCGAAGCCGGCGGCTCGGTCCTCGAGATGGGAGAAGCCGAGTACATGGTTCGCTCGCGCGGCTACCTGAAGACTCTCGACGACTTCCGCTCGATCCCCCTGATGGTGGGCGAGTCGTCCACGCCGGTGACCCTGGGAGACGTGGCCCGCGTCCAGGTCGGGCCCGAGATGCGGCGCGGCATCGCCGAGCTCGACGGCGAGGGGGAAGTCGTCGGCGGGATCGTGATCATGCGCTCGGGGCGCAACGCGTTGACGACGATCGACGCGGTGAAGGCGAAGCTCGATTCGCTGAAGGCGAGCCTTCCCGCGGGCGTGGAGATCGTTCCCACGTACGACCGTTCCGGGCTGATCCAAAGATCGATCGCGAACCTGAAGGAGAAGCTCGTCGAGGAATTCGCCGTCGTGGCGATCGTCTGCTTCGTCTTTCTCCTGCACCTGCGCTCCGCGCTGGTGGCGGTGGTCGCTCTGCCTCTCGGCATCCTCGCCGCGTTCGGCGTGATGCGCCTGCAGGGAATCAACGCGAACATCATGTCGCTCGGCGGCATCGCCATCGCCATCGGGGCGATGGTCGACGCGGCGATCGTCATGATCGAGAACGCGCACCGCCACCTCGAGAACTGGAGGCGCGATCACGGGGGCGGCGACCCGGACGAAGGCACGCGATGGAGCGTCGTCGGAGAAGCCGCCGCGGAAGTGGGCCCGGCCCTCTTCTTCAGCCTCCTCGTGATCACGCTCTCCTTCGTGCCGATTTTCACGCTCGAAGCTCAGGAGGGGCGGCTCTTCGCGCCGCTCGCGTTCACCAAGAGCTACGCGATGGCGGCGGCCGCGGGAATTTCCGTGACCCTCGTTCCCGTGCTCATGGGCTACCTCATTCGCGGCAGGATTCCGGGCGAGGAGAGCAATCCCATCAACCGCGCGCTCATCGCCGCCTACAGGCCGCTCCTGAACTCGGTTCTCGCGCATCCCGGGGTCACGCTGCTCGTCGCCCTGCTCTGCGTGTTGCTGACCGCGTGGCCGCTGAGCCGTCTCGGCGGAGAGTTCCTGCCGCCTCTGGACGAGGGCGACCTTCTCTACATGCCGACGGCCCTGCCGGGACTGTCCGCGGGGAAGGCCTCGGAAATCCTGCAGCGCACCGATCGCCTCATCAAGCAGGTCCCCGAGGTGAAGCGCGTCTTCGGCAAGATCGGGCGCGCGGAAACCGCCACGGATCCGGCGCCGCTCGAGATGGTCGAGACCACGATTCAATTCAAGCCGCGTTCCGAGTGGCGCGCCGGCATGACGACCGAAAAGCTGATCGAGGAGCTCGACAGGACCGTGCGCCTGCCGGGACTCGCCAACCTCTGGATTCCGCCGATCCGCAATCGCCTCGACATGCTCGCCACCGGCATCAAGAGCCCGGTGGGAATCAAGGTCTCGGGCGCGGATCTCGGGGAAATCGATCGCATCGCGGCGGACATCGAGCGCGTCGTGAAGGACGTGCCGGGCGTCACCGCGGCGCTCGCCGAGCGCTTGACGGGCGGGCGCTACGTCGACATCGCGATCGATCGCAAGGCCGCGGCGCGCTACGGGCTCAACGTTTCCGACGTGCAGTCGATCGTCTCTTCCGCGGTCGGCGGCGAGACCATCGGCGAGACGGTCGAAGGCCTGCAGCGATTCCCCATCAGCGTGCGCTACCCGCGGGAGCTGCGCGATTCCATCGAGAAGCTCCGGGAGCTGCCGGTGGTCACCGATCGCGGGGCGCAGGTCTTCCTCGGCGCGATCGCGGACGTGAGGATCACCGACGGGCCGCCGATGCTGAAGAGCGAGAACGCGCGCCCCTCGGGCTGGATCTACGTGGACCTGCGCGGCCGCGACCTGCGCTCCGCGGTGACGGACATGCAGGCTGCCGTCGCGCGGCAGGTGAAGCTACCCCCGGGCTATTCGGTGACGTGGTCCGGCCAGTTCGAATACCTGGAGCGGGCGACGGCGCGGCTGAAGGTCGTCGTGCCCGCGACGCTCGCGATCATCTTCGTGCTGCTCTTCGTCACCTTCGGCCGCGCGGACGAGGCGCTTCTCATCCTCGCGTCGCTTCCCTTCGCGCTGGTCGGAGGATTCTGGCTTCTCTACGTCCTGGGCCACGCGATCTCGGTGGCGAGCGCCGTGGGCTTCATCGCGCTCGCCGGCGTCGCGGCGGAGTTCGGCGTCGTGATGCTGCTCTACCTCAAGCACGCGTGGGAGCGGCGCCTCGCGGCGGGCGAGCCCGCCGACGAACGGACGTTGCTCGCGGCCATCCACGAAGGCGCGGTGCTGCGCGTGAGGCCGAAGGCCATGACCGTCGCGGTCGTGATCGCGGGGCTGCTTCCCATCATGATCGGCAGCGGCGCCGGCTCGGAAGTGATGCAGCGCATCGCCGCGCCGATGGTCGGCGGAATGATCACGGCACCGCTGCTCTCGATGCTGGGGATTCCCGCGGCGTTCTTCCTGATGCGCCGCCGCGGCTTCAAGCGTCACGAGACGCAGTAGCTCCATCCCGCGCGCAGCGCCGAGGACAAGCCGGGCAGGCGGAGGAATCCGATGACGGCGAGCACGATCAGGGCCGCGCCGGCGCCGTGCCGCACGTGGGGAATTCGCCGGATCGCGAGCACGCGCTGCGTCGCGAATCCGGCGGCGAGCAAGGTGGGCAATGTGCCCAATCCGAATGCGACCATCACGGCCGCGCCGGACCAGGGGCTTGCGCTCGCGAGCGCGAGCGCAAGCATCGTGTAGACCAGCCCGCACGGCACCCAGCCCCACGCCAGGCCCGCGCCGATCGCCTTCGCGGTCGAATCGATCGGGAAACAGCGCCGCGCGAAGGGCTCGATGCGCCGCCACACGGCGGTCCCCGCGCGCTCGAGATGCATCACGCCTCGTCCCCATCCGCCTACGTAGAGGCCGAGCATCAGCATGAGCACGTTGGCGAGCGCGAAGAGCGCCGATTGCGCGAAGAGAACCGGACCGAACATCTGGCCGAAGCTGCCGAAGGCGCCTGCCGCGGCTCCGGCCATGGCGTAGCTCGCGATGCGCCCCGAATTGAAGGCGAGCTGGCGAACCGCAACCGGGCCCTTCGATGCCATCGAGAGCCCGCCGACGATCCCGCCGCACATTCCCGCGCAATGCACTCCGCCCAGCAGCCCCGCGACGAAGGCCGCGAGGGCGAGCGACTGCATCACATCACCCGCGAGTACCGCGAGCGCTCCTCGGTCTGGCGCAGGTACCGATCGAACACCGCGCACACGGCGCGCACCAGGAGGCGCCCGGCCTGGGTCACCTGGATCCAGTCGCCTTCGAATTCCACGAGCCCGTCGTCCGCGAGCTTTTCGAGGTCGCGCAGCTCCGTCGCGAAGTAACGATCGAAGTCGATGAGATAGGCGATCGAGATCGATTCCTTGGAAACCATGAACTGGAACGCGAGCGCCTG
>JADGRS010000178.1 GCA_017880705.1 Burkholderiales bacterium | reverse complement strand
CTCGCTCATCGATCCCGAGGTGATTCGCATGCTCCTCTTCGGGCTTGCGATGGTGGTGATGATGCTCTTCCGCCCCGCCGGGCTCCTGCCTTCGGCGGTCCGCAAGCGCGAGCTCGCGGTTCCCAAGAATGAGTGACGCGACCCTGGCGGCCGCGCCCGGGAACGCCTCCGGCGCATCGCCCGCGATCCTCGAGGTCGAGGGGATCGCCAAGCGCTTCGGCGGCCTCGTCGCGCTTTCGGAAGTCTCGTTCTCCATCCGCAAGGGCGAGATCTATGGCCTCATCGGGCCGAACGGCGCGGGGAAGACCACGCTCTTCAACGTCCTCACTGGAATCTATCGCCAGGACGAGGGGCGCATTCGCTTCGAGGGCGGCCTCCTCGAGAACGCGACTCCCGACCGCATCGCGCGGCTCGGCATCGCGCGCACGTTCCAGAACATCCGCCTGTTCGGAAACCTCTCCGCGCTCGAGAACGTGATGATCGGCCGTCACGTGCGCACCCGAGCGGGGGTGTTCGGCGCGATCCTTCGCGATCCCCGCACGCGCGCCGAGGAACGCGACATCGAGCGGCGCGCGCGCGACCTCCTCGAATACGTGGGCATCGCGGCGCGCGGCAACGAGCTCGCCAAGCACCTGTCGTACGGCGACCAGCGCCGCCTCGAGATCGCCCGCGCCCTCGCCACCGAGCCGCGCCTGCTCGCGCTCGACGAGCCCGCAGCGGGAATGAACGCTACGGAGAAGGTCGAGCTGCGCCGCCTTCTCGAATCGATCCGCAAGGACGGGGTGACGCTGCTCATCATCGAGCACGACGTGCGCCTCGTGATGGGGCTTTGCGATCGCGTGCTCGTCCTCGACTATGGCCGCAACATCGCCGAGGGCCTGCCCCGCGACATCCAGAAGGATCCCAAGGTGATCGAGGCGTATCTCGGCGCGCCGCGCGAGGCGGCCAGGGCGCAATGAGCCTTCTCGCGCTCGAGGGCCTGCAGGTTTCGTACGGCGGCATCCGCGCGGTGAAGGGCATCGACCTCCACGTCGAGCGCGGCGAGCTGGTGTGCCTCATCGGCGCGAACGGCGCGGGCAAGACCACGACGCTGCGCGCGATCACGGGCCTGGTGCGCGCCGCCGGGGGGCGCATTGTCTACGATGGCGGGGACATCGCCGCGCTCCGGGTGCACGAGATCGCGCGCCGCGGGCTCGCGCTGGTCCCCGAGGGGCGCGGTGTCTTCGCCCAGCTCACCATCGAGGAAAACCTCGCCATGGGCGCCTACGCGCGCAGCGACCGCGCGGGCGTCGCCGCCGACGTTGAACGCGCCTTCGCGCTCTTTCCGCGCCTAAAGGAGCGCCGCCGGCAGACGGCCGGAACGCTTTCGGGCGGCGAGCAGCAGATGCTCGCCATCTCCCGCGCGCTCATGAGCCGGCCCAAGCTCCTCCTCCTCGACGAGCCGAGCATGGGGCTCGCGCCGCTGATGGTCGAGAGGATCTTCGAGGTGGTCCGCGGGATCGCCGCCGAGGGCGTCACGATGCTGCTGGTCGAGCAGAACGCGCGCCTCGCCCTCGAGGTGAGCCACCGCGGCTACGTGCTCGAGGGCGGGCTGGTCGCCTTCTCGGGCGAGGCACGCTCGCTCCTCGGCGACGCGCGCATCCGCGAAGCCTATCTCGGCGAATAGCGGGCGCGATGGCGCCCGATGGGCTACATTTGCAATCGTCGAGTGATGCCGCTCACAGACCTTTCCCGCCGGCTCTTGCACAATGGCGTTGCCCGAGCTCCCGGGCGGCGAGGATTCGAGGACAGAAACTCCTGCCATGAACCGCAATTTGCGTAGCGCCCTCGCGGCGCTCGGCGCCGCATTTCTTCTGGGAGCGCTCATCTTCCTTTTCGTGAAGACCGCGGGAGTCGACTTCAAGCACGACTCGCACGCGCTCACCCTGCTTCGCGAGATGAAGGACCTGGACAGCCACTGGGACGACGACGCGACGCGCCGTGCGAACGACCTGGGCGGCGCGAGCGCCCCGCAGACCGACTTCAGCGCCATGATGAGGCGCGACCTCGCCGAGCTCGATCGCGACGCCGCCGCCGACTCCTTCCGCAGGGAGCTCGCGCAGGTGCGCCGCGGGCTGGACGAGAAGGATGCCGCGTTCAAGGCGCTGCGCGAGGCCCACGCTCAAACCGTCGAGGCGGCGCTCGCCATGGACGAATCGTTGCGTACGCTCGCCCAGCTCACCGCCGCGCGCGGCGCCTCCTACAGCCGCTCGCTCATCGGCGTGCCCGGGCTCGCCGAGCAGCTTCGCTCGGACATCAATCGGCGCCTCGAGACCTTCGCGGCGCGCGCGCCCGGCATGGAGCGGCGCGTGGCCACCCTTCGCGCCGAGTCCGTCGCGATCCACCCGTCGCTGGGGGACGCGGGGAGCGCCGCCGAGGCCGCCGGGCGCGCATTCCTGTCGGCACGCGCCCGCGAGGACGCGCTGTGGCAGCGCTTCTCGTTCCTCACGCTCGGCGGGCGCATCGAGCTGTCGGCGCGCACGCTCTCCGCCGCGATCGAGCGCTCGCTCGACGAGAAGGACCGCTGGCGCGTCTACCTCTTCTTCTACGCGCTCGCCCTTCTCATCGTGAGCGGCTATCTCGCCATGCGCGTCGCCTCGGCGCAAGCGATGCTGCGCGACGCCAACGAGAAGCTCGAGAAGCGCGTCTCGGAGCGCACGCGCGATCTTTCGCTCACCCTCACGCGCCTCAAGGAATCCGAGGCGCAGCTGGTGCAATCGGAGAAGATGTCGTCCCTCGGCCAGATGGTCGCGGGAGTCGCCCACGAGATCAACTCGCCGCTGGCCTACGTGAAGGCGAGCGTCGCGACCGTTCGCGACCGGATGCCGGGCCTGCAAGATGCGCTCGCGGAATCGGAGCGCCTCGTCGGCATCCTGCGCTCCGACGCTCCCGATGCCGGGCAGTTGCAGGCGTGCTACGACTCGCTCGAGTCGCACCTCGGGCGCCTTCGCAGGGAGCACGCGGTCGAGGACCTCGAAGCGCTCACCCGGGATGGGCTCCACGGCATCGAGCAGATCGTCGATCTCGTGGCGAACCTTCGCAACTTCTCGCGCCTCGATCGCAGCAAGGTGGCGAGCTTCAACGTGAACGAGGGCGTTCGCGCGACCCTCCTCATCGCGAAGCCGACGCTGCGCAAGATCGACGTGGAGCGCCACCTCGGCGACATTCCCTCGATCACGTGCTCGCCCTCGCAGGTGAACCAGGTGCTGCTCAACCTCGTCACCAACTCGGCGCAGGCGATGGACAAGCCGCGCGGGCACATCACGGTCACGACGCGCGCCATCGGCACCAACGCGATCGCGATCGAGGTCGAGGACAACGGCCGCGGCATCGCCGCGGAGGCGCTGCCGCGTATCTTCGATCCCTTCTACACCACCAAGGAGCCCGGCAAGGGCACGGGGCTGGGGCTCTCCATCGCCTACAAGATCGTCGCCCAGCACGGCGGGCGCATCGAGGCGCGCTCCACACCCGGCGTGGGAACCGTGGTGACCGTGACGCTGCCGGTCGAGCCGCCGGCGGAGCTCGCGGCTTTCGCCGAAGAAGAAGCGGCGCGCGTGGCATGAGCGAAGCGCGCCGCATCGGCAAGTACGAGATCCGCGACCTCCTCGGCAAGGGCGCGGGCTCCGCCGTCTACAGGGGCGCCGACGGCGACAAGATGGTCGCCTTGAAGCTGATGAACCGCACCACCGTGCCCGCCCCGGCGCTCGCGCGCCTGCAACAGAATGCCGCGGCCTTCGCGCGCGTGCGCCATCCCGCGATCGCGACCTTCATCGAGGCGATCGAGGCCGACAGCGCCATTTGCATCGTCTCGGAGCTGGCCGAGGGCGAATCCCTCGCGTCGCAAATGAAGGACGGCGCCCCCTACGACCTCAGGGCGACGTGGGAGATCGCGCGCCAGCTGCTCGAGGGAATCGAATCGGCGCACATGAGGGGCGTGTTTCACGGCAACCTCAAGCTGACCAATCTGATCGTGGACAGGCAATCGCGCCTGAAGGTCACGGACCTCGCCGCCTTCGGCCTCGGCGAGCTCACGCCGAACGCGTACACCGCGCCCGAGCAGCTGGGCGGCCTCGCGCCCGACGCGCGCAGCGATCTCTACCAGGTCGGCGCCATCGTCTACCATCTCGTCGCGGGACGGGCGCCATTCTCCGGCACGCGCGAAGAGATCGCCCATCGCGTGCGGCAGGAGCGTCCTACCGATCCGTCGTCATACTCGCCGAAGATCGCATGGCAGCTCGACTGGGTGATCCAGCGCGCGCTTTCCAAGGAGCCGATGGATCGCTTCGGCTCGGCCCGGGAATTCCTCGACGGCCTGCGCCTCGGGCTGCAGGATTCCATCGGCTCGCCACTGCCCGTTCCCGCGCCGCCGCCCGCTGCCGAGGCGAAACCCGCTGCGGCGCGCGAAGCGGCGAAGGCGGCACCGCAAGCCAAGGCCGCTGAACCCGCGAAGTCCGCCGCGCCGGCCGCGCCCGCGAAGGTCGCCGCACCTGCTACGCCTCCGAAGCCTGTGGCGCCCGTCGCACCTCCGAAGACCGCTGCGCCAGCCGCGCCTGTAGCGCCCCCGAAGGCCGCTGCGCCCGTTGCGCCACCGAAGACCGCTGCGCCTGTAGCGCCACCGAAAGCTGCTGCACCCGTCGCACCGGCGAAGGCCGCCGCACCCGTCGCACCGGCGAAGGCCGCCGCACCCGTCGCACCGGCGAAGATCGCACCGACCGCGCCGCCGAAGGCCACTGCGCCCGCCGCACCTGCCATGCCACCGAAGGCCCCTGAAGCGACAAGGCCCGCCGCACCTGCCATGCCACCCAAGGCCCCTGAACCGGCAAAGCCCGCCGCACCGACCCCGGCCGCGAAGGGCGCTACGCCTGCTGCACCCGTGAGAGTCGCCGCGCCCCCTGTGCCCGCCGCACCCATGAAGGCCGCCGCAACCATGGAGCCGATGGAATTCGTGGCGCCGATCGAGGTCGCGCCACCCGCGAATTCCCCGGCGCGCGAGACCAAGCGCGCGGCGCCGGATCTCGTCGCGAACGCGAAGCTCATCGCGCCGGCCCAGGCCAATGCGCCCGCGGAAAACGCCGACATGCGCGTCGGATTGCTGTTCGTCGACGACGAGGAGCGGGTGCTGAATGCGTTGCGCGCCCTCTTCCGCAACGAATACCACGTCTACACCGCCGCGAGCGGCGAAGAGGCGCTCGCTCTCGTGAAGCGCCATTCGATTCCGATCGTCGTGAGCGACCAGCGCATGCCGGGAATGACGGGCGTGGAATTGCTGCGCCAGGTGCGCGCGGATTCTCCGCGCAGCGTGCGCATGCTCCTCACCGGCTACTCGGATCTCGCGGCGCTGGTGGGCTCGATCAACGAGGGCGAGGTGTTCCGCTTCGTCATGAAGCCGTGGGACAACGACGAGATCCGCGCCGTCGTCTCCGAAGCCGCGAAGGTGGCGTCGAAGCTCGCGCAGCTCGCCGCCCCGCAGGCCGCGGTCTCGCCCCGGACCGCGGGCTCGCTCCTCGTGATCGATCCGGGCAAGAGCCTCGCCGAGGGACTCGAGCGCCTGGTGGCGGGCGAAGCGAAGGTGACGCTCGTGGGGAGCGTGCCCGAAGCGGCGAAGCTGCTGCAATCGAACGAGTACGCCGCGATCGTCGCGGACCTTCGCGCCGGCAAGGACGACCTCGTGAAGCTCTTCCGGGTGGTGAAGGCGAAGCGCCCGGAGACGCTTTCGCTCCTCGTGGCGGCGGAGGCGGACTCGGAGCTCGTCGCGGACCTCATCAACCAGGCGCAGATCTATCGCTTCCTCGCCAAGCCGATCAACGGACGCGAGCTGCGCGCGCACGTGGGCGAGGCGATGCGCCGCTACGCCGAGTTCAAGCAGTCCGCGAAGAAGAAGGAATCAGGCCTCGCCGAGGATGTCGGAGCGTTGCCCGGCCGCCTTGTCCCGCACACCGCTTAGCCAGCGCTCGAGGGCCGCGGCGGGCATCGGCCGCGCGAAGAGGAATCCCTGCGCGTCGTCGCAGCCGAAGCGGCGCAGCTCAGCGAGCTCGTGGTCGGTCTCGACGCCTTCGGCCACCACCGTGAGCCCGAGGTTGTGGCCGAGCTCGATGGTCGAGCGCACGATCGCCGCGTTGCGCCGGTCGGCCTCCATGCCGCTTACGAAGGCGCGGTCGATCTTCAGCTCGTTCACCGGCAGCTGCTTGATGTACGCGAGCGAGGAGTAGCCGGTTCCGTAGTCGTCGATCGAGGTCGCGACCCCGAGCTCGCGCAGCTTGCGCAGCGCCGACTGCGCGCTCAGGGGATCGTCCATCAACGCGCTTTCGGTGATCTCGAGGCAGAGCATTCCGGCGGGGAGCTCCGCGGCCTGGAGCGCGCTCGCGATGAAATGCACCAGCTCGTCGCCCTGCCGCAGGTCGCGCGCGGAGATGTTGACGGACATGCGGATGCGAAGCCCCGTGCGTTCCCACACGCCGCACTGCTCGATCGCACGGCTCAGCACCCAGCGCGTGATGGCGCCGATGTAGCCCGTCTGCTCGGCGAAGGGGATGAAGTCGCCGGGTGGCATGACCGTGCCGCTGGGATGGCGCCAGCGCACGAGGGCCTCGACACCGGTCAGCGACCGCGCTTTCAGCGAGAAC